>JAEYOU010000336.1 GCA_023411405.1 Pseudomonadota bacterium
GGCGTAGCCCAGGCCTGACACCACGAACGTGCGCCGGAGCACGTCGAGCGACGCGCCGGAGAGCCGGCCCCCCGCCGCGATCACCTCGCCCGCCTCGCGCGCCGCGGCCGCGAACGCGGGCCAGGCCTCGAGCACGTTGTTGTAGACGAACGCGCCCAGGCCGAAGCCCATCACCACCATGCCGCTCCCGAGCCCGCGCCGGTCGGGGAACCACTTCGTGACCGCCGCCACGGGCGTCACGTACCCGAGGCCGAGGCCGAGCCCGCCGAGGACGCCGTAGGTGGCGTACAGCCACGGGGCGCCGAGGCGCGGCGTGCCCCAGCCGGCGAGCACGTTCCCGAGGCCCCACAGGATCGCGCCCGCGATCGCCGCAGGGCGCGGGCCGGCGCGGTCCTGCCAGCGGCCGCCGACGATGGCGCCCACGCCGAGGAAGAAGATGCAGGCCGCGAACGCCCAGGTGGTGGTGGTGCTCGACCACCCGAAGGCGGCGACGAGCGGCTGCGTGAAGAGGCTCCAGGAGTAGACGGTGCCGAGGCAGGCCATGAGCACCGTGCCGGCGAGCGCCACGAGCCAGCGGTTCATGGATCCACTCTACTCGCTCCTCCGCACCCCGAACTCGATCGTGAACGTCGCGCCTCTGCCCGGGCCCGGGCTGGCCACGGAGAGCCGCCCGCCGAGCTGGGTCATGAAGTTCGCGCAGGTGTGCAGCCCGAAGCCGTGGCCGTACGGCTTGGTCGTGAAGCCGTAGGAGAAGATCCGGTCGCGATCCCCCGGCGCGATGCCGACGCCGCTGTCGGTGATCTCCACCAGCGCGCGGCCGGGTCCGGTCACGCGGCTGCGGAGCGAGAGGCGCCGGGGCGCGTCGAGCTGGCCCTCGATCGCCTCGACCGCGTTCTTGATGAGGTTCACGAAGACGTGGATCAGCTTGGTCCGCTCGGTGCTGAGCGGCGGGAGCGGCTCGAGGTCCCGCTCGACGGTGATCTGGTGCTGGAGGAGGTTCGGCTCCTGGAGCTTGAGGGCGCTCTCGAGGAGCGCGAGCACGTCGACCTGCTCCCGCAGCCCGTAGCGGCCGTACCCCGCGTGCTCCTGGAGCGTCTTGATGGTCTCGCGGATGAGCCGGCCGTTCTCGAGCAGCTGGCGCGCCTCGCCGCCGACGCGCGACCGCTCCTGGCGCAGTTCGGCCAGGAGCTTGTCGTAGTAGTCGGCGAGCAGCGCGCCGCGCGGCTCCTCGGCGAGGAAGCGCGGCAGGTCCGCGGCGTTGGCGCGCAGGAGCGCGTTCGCCTTCTCCATCCCCTCGAGGCGCCCGGCGGCGGCGATCGAGGCGATGGTCTCGGCGGAGACGTTCACGCTCGTGAGGAGGTTGCCGACGTTGTGCATCAGGCCGATGGCGATCTCGGCCATGCCCGCGCGGTGGGCGGCCTCGATGAGCTGCTGCTGCGTCGCCTGGAGCTGCTGCGTCCGCTCCGCGACCTTCACCTCGAGCGCGGCCGCGTGGCCGCGCACCTCGGAGAGGAGCTCGGTGACCTTCACCGCCGCGCTGATCTGGTAGGTGAGCGCCTCGTACGCCGGGGTGCGCACCGGGCCGACCTGGCAGAGCGCGAAGCCGAGCCGTTCGCGCCCGGTGAAGACCGGCAGCACCGCGTACGCGTGGCGCCGCCCCGGGGCGAAGCGGCCCGGCACCAGGTGCCGCGAGGGGAACGGGGGGGCCGCAGGATCGAGGGCGACCGAACCCTCGAAGTCGTAGTGGAGGTAGAGGGCGGCGTGCTCGCGGGTCGCGTCCGTGAACCGCGAGAGGTAGAAGCCGCGCAGCCCGAGGGAGGGGAGCTCGGCCAGGAGGACCTGCTTCACGTCCCCCTCGTTCAGGTCCGAGGGCATGAAGACGCGGCGCAGGACCTTGTAGTCCTCCTCCGCGCGGGCCTTCTGCGCCGCGAGGAGCCGCTCCGCCGTCACGCCGACGTGGACGAGCGCCGCCTGCTGCAGCGCCGCGAGGTGGGCCGCGCCGCTGGTCTCGCCCAGCAGCTCGAAGGCCGAGGCGAGCACCGGGTACCACCGGGAGGCGGGGCAGTTGCCGGAGAGGCCGCGCTCCAGGAGTCGGGCGAGCGCCTCCTCGAGGGGCGTCGAGGACTCCGCCCGGACGCTCTCCTGGAGCGCCGCGGCGAGCTCCTCGGCCCACGGTTCGTGGCGGAGCTCGGTGCCCAGCCCCGGGAACAGCTCGCGGAGTCTCGCGCCGAGCCGGTCCGGGGCGGGCGCCTGCGCGCGGGGCTGGCGCGGCGCGCGCTCCGGCTGGCAGCCACACGAGCGCCGGACGACGGGGAGGGCGGGCACGGTGACGACCTCCGGGACCCCCTCCCCGCGGAGCGCGGCCACGAGGAGCCGCACCGCCGCGTTCCCCATCTCCTCGAAGGGTTGACGCACCGTGGAGAGCGGGACCGGGGCGGCCGCGGCGTCGGCGATGTCGTCGAACCCGGCCACGGCGACGTCCTCCGGGACGCGCACGCCGCGGTGGCGGAGCTCCTGCATCGCGTACAGCGCCATGTAGTCGTTGGCCCCGACCAGCGCGTCGAACGCCACGCGGCGCTCGTCGAGCAGCGCCCGGGCGGCGTGCATCCCGGTCACCCGGTCGAAGTCTCCGTCGTAGACCAGCTCGGGGCGGAACGGGATCCCGTGGGCGGCGAGGCGCTCGCGGTAGACGGCGTACCGGATCTCCGCCTCGTCGTTGGTGACCGGACCGCGGATGAACGCGATCCGCGTCCGGCCGTGCGCGACCACCAGGTGATCGATCAGGGCGCGCAGCCCGGTCTCGTTGTCGAGGAGGACGCTCGGGATCCCGGGGATCCGCTTGCTGACGGAGACGTGCGGGAGCGCGCCGAACTGCCGGAGCCGCAGCACCAGGTCCTCCGAGGGGATCAGGTTCCCGATGGACGCCGAGAGGGTCACGAGCCCGTCGACGTTGTCCGGGTGGATGAGGTCGAAGACCGCCTTCTGCCCCTCGCGCCGCTCGGCGTACGCGCCACCCACGAAGGCGAGCACGTTCGCGTCGAGCGCGGCGGCGGTCGACATGACCCCGTTCCAGATCGCCTCCTCGTACGCGTCGAAGAGCGTGTCGACGAGGAGGCCGATGGTGAAGCGGGACGGTGCGCCGTCGCCCGGCGCGCTGTCGAAGACGCGGCTCACCCGGGAATCGTGCACCCGGGTGGGCCTCGAAGGGAAGACGGGGAGTCAAGCTCACACGCGCGCCTGGGGCGCGCCCAACCCGGCGGGTGCGGCCCGGGCCGTCCAGTCGACCGTCTTCGGCGACGAGCCGGGCGCCCACCACCCGCCCGCGCCGGCGCGCGGTCCGGTCGAGTCGCCCGCGGTCTTCGCCTTCGGGGTCCTGGGGGCGGGGCGGGCGCTCGGCGGGGGCGGCGATCGGAGCTAGAGTGCGCGTCGAGATCCGATCCTCATCCCGCTCCCCGAGGTCGCGCATGGACGCCGCCCGCCGCGCCCTGCTGTGTTGCCTGGTCCTGCTGTTCCCGTCGGCGGCGGGCGCCGCCGACTTCCACGTCGATCCGGTTCATGGCTCGGACGCCGCCGATGGGAGCGCCGCCCACCCCTGGAGGACCCTCCAGCGCGTCGTCGACGAGAAGGTCGACACGTGGCGGTGGGACTCGCTCCCGTACGACGCCGCGTCGAGCGCGCTCGTCCGCAAGCACCCCGGCGGCGCGCCGGTGCAGCCCGGCGACACCATCTGGCTGCACGAGGGGCTCCACGCTCCCCTCGTCATCCAGGGCGCGTACAACGACGCGAACGTCACCCTCGCGGCCGCTCCGGGCGAGGTGCCGCGGCTCCCGAGCGTGCGCGTGCGCGCCGCGCAGCGCTGGGTGCTGCGCGGCCTCTCGGTGAGCCCCTGGCACGGCCCGCCCGGCGATCAGGGCGCCATCGTCTCGGTCGAGGATCACGCCTGGCACGGGCCGTCGGCCGACGTCGTCGTGGACGGGCTCGAGGTGTTCACGGTGCCGGACGAGCGGCTCTGGAGGACGGCCGCCGACTGGGACGCGAAGGCCTGGGACGGGATCGTCGCCGACGGCGACCGCGTGACGGTGCGGAGCAGCAGCGTCCGCAACGTGGCGTTCGGGATCGCGGTGAGCGGGCGCGGGAGCCGCGTCGAGCGGTGCACGGTCGACGGGTTCTGGGGCGACGGGCTGCGGGGCCTCGGCGACGACCAGGTGTTCGAGCGCAACCTCGTCAAGAACGCACGGCAGGTGAACGACAACCACGTGGACGGCTTCCAGTCGTGGTCGAGCGGTCCGGGCGGGGTGGGGACCGGCGCGGTGCGGAACGTCACGCTCCGCGGCAACGTCTTCCTCAACTTCGACGATCCCGCGCTCCCGCACCGCGCCTCGATGCAGGGGATCGGCTGCTTCGACGGCCTCTACGAGGGCTGGCTCGTGGAGAACAACGTGGTCGTGACCGACCACTGGCACGGGATCTCGTTCTACGGCGCCCGGGACGTCCGGCTCGTCAACAACACGGTGCTCGACGCGGCGGCCGGCAGGCCCGGACCGCCGTGGATCATGGTGACCGCCCACAAGGCCGGGACCGCCAGCGCCGGGAACCTCGTGCGCAACAACCTCGCGACCGACGTCGCCGTCGACGACGGCGCGGGCGTCGAGGACCACAACCTCGTGCTCCCCGCGCGTCCGACCGGCTTCTTCGTGGATCTCGCCCGCGGAGATCTCCGGCTCGCCGCCGGGTCCCCAGCGATCGACGCGGGCACGGGTGACGCGGCGCCGGCCGCGGACGCCGACGGCGTGGGGCGGCCCTGGGGCGCTGCCGTGGACGTCGGCGCCTACGAGTACGCGCCGGGCG
>JAEYOU010000340.1 GCA_023411405.1 Pseudomonadota bacterium
GCGCGGCGCGGGGCGGGCGGGCAGCTCGAGCGCGGCCGTGATCTCGATCTCGGGCTTGCGGAACAGCCCGCCGTCCACCGTGCGGGTGGAGAGGATGACCGCGTCCGCGCCGAGCGCCGCCTTCACCGCGGCGAGGGCGGCCGCCGGGTCGGGTGCGCGGAAGGTTCGGACCGTGGGCGTCATCGCGTTGGCTCCTCGGTCCCTGGCTCTGCAACCACGGTGCCGGGGCTACGCAGCGCCCGCGAGCGCCGGGTGCGCCGCCAGCGTCCCGGCCGGCTCCACTGTGGTCCCCGGTACGAGCTCGCGCGCGGCGACCACGGTCACGTCGGGCACGAAGCGGCTCGCGAAGTCGAAGATCGGCTTGCGGAGGTCGGGCGGCGCGAGCAGCACGACCGGGCTCCCCTCGGTGGCCAGGCGCGTGGCGTGCTGCTCGAGGTGGGCCACCAGGCGCCGCGCCGTCTCCATGTCGGGGGCGAGCGCCGCCTCGCCCTCGCTGGCGCCGAGCGTGGATCGGAGCGTCTCCTCCGTGGCGCGGTCGAGCGTCAGCGCGCGGACGACGCCGTCCGGGCCGGCGATGCGGGCGGTGATCTGGCGCGCCAGGCGGCGCCGCGCCGCCTCGACGAGGTAGGCGGGCTCCTTCGAGCGCGGCGCGGCGTCGGCCACCGCCTCGAGGATGGTGCGCAGGTCGCGCACCGAGACGCCCTCGCGGAGCAGCCCGCGGAGCACCTTGACGAGGTCGCCGAGCGAGAGGGTGCCCGGGAGGACGTCCTCGACGAGCTTGGGCGCGTCGCGCGCGACCACCCCGACGAGCTCCTGGACCTCCTGGCGGCCGATGATGTCGTGGGCGTTGCGGCGGAGGAGCTCGGAGAGGTGGGTGGTGATGACCGAGGCGGTGTCCACGAGGGTGAGCCCCAGGCTCTCCGCGCGCGGGCGGTCCGCGGGCGTGATCCAGACGGCGGCCAGGCCGAAGGCGGGGTCCACGCCGCGGAGGCCGTCGAGCGGCGGCGCCGCGCCGCCGGGGTCGAGCACCATGATCCGGTCGGCCATGGCGACGCCGCGGCCGATCTCCATCCCGCGCAGGAGCACGCGGTACTGGTTGGGGTCGAGCCGGAGGTTGTCGCGGAGGTGGACCGAGGGCAGCACGATCCCGAGGTCGCCCGCGAGCTGCTTGCGGAGCGCCGTGACCCTCCCCGGCAGCTCCCCGCCCTTGCCGAGGTCGATGAGGCCGACGAGGCCGTAGCCCACCTCGAGCTCCAGCGCGTCGAGCGCGAGCAGATCCTGCACCCGCTCCTGGCCCGGCTTCGCGTCGTCGAGCCTGGGCTTGGCCGGCCCGGCGGCGGCCGCCTCGAGGCGGGTCCGGGCGCGGCGGCTCGCGAGGAGGAGCGCCGCGGCGACGCCCGAGAACGCGAGGAGCGGCATGCCCGGGAGGAGGCCGAGCGAGACGAGGACCACCGCCGCCATCTTGAGGACGCCGGGGCGGCCGAAGAGCTGGGTCCCGAGCTGCGCGCTCAGGTCGGTGCCGGCGGCCCGCGTCACCACGATGCCGGTGGCGGTGGAGATGATGAGCGCCGGCAGCTGCGAGACGAGGCCGTCGCCGACCGTGAGGAGCGTGTACGTCTCGGCGGCCGCGCCGATCGACATGTGGTCGCGGACGACGCCGGCGACGAGGCCGCCGATGATGTTGATGAAGGTGATCGCGAGGCCCGCCACCGCGTCGCCGCGGACGAACTTCGAGGCGCCGTCCATCGCCCCGAAGAACTCCATCTCGCGCTCGAGCTCCTTGCGGCGGTCGCGGGCGGCCCGGTCGTCGATGATGCCGGCGTTGAGGTCGGCGTCGATCGCCATCTGCTTGCCGGGCAGGGCGTCGAGGGTGAAGCGCGCGGCGACCTCGGAGACGCGGTTCGAGCCCTTGGTGATGACGGCGAAGTTCACCACCAGGAGGATGAGGAAGATGACCAGGCCCACCACCAGGCTGCCGCCGATGGCGAACCGGCCGAAGGTCTCGATGAGGTGGCCGGCCGCCCCCGGACCCTGGCCGCCGTGCAGCAGGATGAGCCGCGTGGTGGCGATGTTGAGCGCGAGCCGGAAGAGGGTGATGACGAGGAGGAGCGAAGGGAAGACCGAGAAGTCCACCGCCCGGGTGAGCCCCAGGGCGATGAGGATCATCAGGACGGCGCCGGCGATGGAGATCGTGAGGAGGACGTCCAGCAGCGCCGCCGGGACCGGGACGATGAGGATCGCGATGATGGCCAGGACCGCGAACGCGACCACCGCCTCCCCGCGCCCCGACCGATTCGCCGTCGCCGCCGTGTCGCTCACGTCTCGCCTCCGTTCGCCCTCACACGCGATTCCCCTGCTGCTTCCCGCTCACCCGGTAGACGAACGCCAGGATCGCGGCCACCGCCTTGTACGTCTGGGCCGGGATCTCCCGGCCCACCTTCACCTTGCGATACAGGAACCGGGCCAGCGGCACGTCCTGCACGATCGCGACGCCGTTCTGGCGCGCGAGGGACCGCATGTGCTCCGCGAGCGCCCCCTTGCCCTTCGCGGTGACGCGCGGCGCGCGCCCCTCGTCGCGGCGGTAGCGGATCGCGACCGCCACGTGGGTCGGGTTCACCACCAGCGCGTCGGCCTTCGGGACCTCGACGGTCGCCTGGTTCCGGAGGAGCTCGCGGGCGCGCCGCCGGCGGTGGCTCTTGAGGAGCGGATCGCCCTCGTCCTCCTTCAGCTCGTCCTTGAGCTCCTGCTTCGTCATCCGCTGATCGCGGAGGAACTTCCAGCGCGTGAAGGCGAGCTCGCCCGCCGCCAGGATCACGAGCGCGGCGAAGGCGGGGCGCGCCGCGCGGGCGAGCATCCCGAACGCCGCGGCGATCTGGGCGCCCGGCTCTGCGGTGAGGAGCGTGGGGAGCGCGGTCAGGTCCCTGCGGAGGGACGGCCAGACCGCGAGGGCGATGAAGAAGGCCTTCCCCAGCGCGATGAGCAGCGCGAAGAGGAAGTCCTTCTGGAACATCTTGGCGAGGTTGCCGAACCCGCTCGCCACCCGGGTGAGATCGAGCAACGGGCGCTCGCTCGGGGTGCGTCCCTGCGTCTGGGCCAGGGTGGCGAGCACGCCGCCCAGCGCGGCGACGACGCAGACGGCGCCCGTGACGAGGACGGGGAGGCGCGCCGCCGCGGCGACGCTCGCGAACGGCGCGTCGGCGACCGAGGCGGCGGTCTCGCGGAACAGGTGGGCGATCGAGCTGCGGAGGACCCCGGCGAGCGCGACGAGCGCCACGACCGCGGCGCCGGTGCCCGCGACGAGGACGACGTCGTGACCGACGGGGACCCCGCTCTGCTCGTAGGCGCGCCGGAGCTTTCGTGGGGAAGGTTCCTCGGTCCTCGACTCCTTGTCCGGCGCGTCCGACATGGGCTCACCCGGCGAAGGCCTGCATCGCGGCGCGCGCGCAGAGCTCGGCGGCGGCCGGGGCGGCGAGGTAGAGCGCGAGTCCGCCGGCGAGGATGGCGACCGAGAAGCCGATGGACTGGAGCGAGAGCTGCGGCGCCATGCGGTTCATGATCCCCATGACGGCGTGGCCCGCGATCACCGCGGACATCACGGGGACGGCGAGCCGGATCGAGAGGCCGATGGCGAGCACGCCGAGCCCCACGGTGCGCATCGCGAGGGAGGGGACGTCGACGGGCGCGCCGAGCGGGAAGGCCTCGGTGGCCCGGGCGAGCCACACGATGGCCTCGCGGTGGATCCCGAGGGCGACGGCGATGCCCTGGGCGACGACGAAGATCGTCTGGGAGACGGCGTTCGACTCGGCGCCGGTGAAGGGATCGACCAGGGCGGAGAAGCCGAGGCCGGCGGCGAGCCCGGCCGCGTGGCCGGCGGCGAGCGCGGCCTCGAGC
>JAEYOU010000360.1 GCA_023411405.1 Pseudomonadota bacterium
CTCCGGCTGTCGCGGCGCGGACCGGCGGGCGCGCTGCGGGCCGCGCTCCGTGGGCTCGCGCCCGCGTTCGGCCTCGGGGCCGCCGCGCTCGAGGACCGGCTCGAGGCCGCGGAGGTGATCGACTGGAACGAGGATCCGCTCGCGCGCGGCGGGTACGCAGTCTTCCCGGCGGGCTCCGGCGGCGCCGCCGAGGCGCTCGCCCGCCCGGAGGCGGGTACGCTCTTCTTCGCGGGCGAGGCCACCGACCCCGACTTCGCCGGGACCGTGGACGGCGCCTTGCGCAGCGGCGTGAGGGCGGCGCGGCAGGTGGTGGAGAGCCTGCGAGCGGGTGGGGGAGGGTGACGCCCGGGGAGAGGCGCAGCCCCCGGAGGATGAGTATCGTCGGCGCATGTTCCGGACCACCCAGGACATCCTGGAGCTCCGCCGCTGGGCCGAGGCGCGGGGCGCGCGGCCCTGCCGGGAGGAGGAGAGCGGCAGGCTCACCCTGGTCGTCCCGGGCGCGGGTGGGGCGGAGGTCTGCGAGGTCGGGTGGGAGGAGTTCGAGCCCGCGTTCGTGACGCGCCGCGACGTCTTCGTGTACGACGACGCGCCGGGCTGCAGCCGGTGCTTCGTGGGGTCGCTCGTCGAGGCGCACGCGTACGTGCGCGCCGGCTGCGCGGCGGAGGCCGCGCCTAGCCTTCCTCGGTGAGCCGCTCGAGGGCACGCTCGAGCAGGTCCGGCCGGAACGGCTTCGCGAACGTGCGGTCCGCGTCCACCGGGCGCTCGTCGAGGTACCCGCTCGCGACGATCACCCGGCGGTGCCGGTGCTTGGGCGAGGCGCGGAGCCACTCGAGGAACGTGCGGCCGTCCATGCGCGGGAGGGCCAGGTCGAGCAGGATGACGTCCGGATCGAGGCCCGCCTCGAGGAGCTCGATGGCGTCGACGCCGTCGGCCGCCTCCGAGACCTGGTAGTGCCGCGTCTCGAGCCAGCGGGCGATGAGCTCGCGCAGCTCGTGCTCGTCCTCGACGACGAGGACGCGGGCGCGGACGTCGAGCCGCGGCTCCTCGTCGGAGGAGGCGCGGGTGCCGGGCGTGAGCTCCGCGGACTGGATGGGATCGTCCATGGCCTCCGCCAACTTGTCGCCGGATGTCGGAGGACGCAAGCGGAACGGCCCAGCGAGCGCCCCGCGGGCGGGAGCCCGAAAGAGAGCGGCCGGGCGGGCGCTCGTCGCACCCGGCCCGGCCGTGGTGACCGCGAAGGCTGGGTCGGCGCTCACTCCTTCATGCCGCCGGCGAGGCCCTCGATGAACTGCCGCTGGAAGATGAGGAAGAAGATCATCGGGACGATCGCCGTCAGGAAGCCGGCGGCGATGATGCCCTCGTACGGCTTGTTGAAGTTCTGGCTGTCCATCACCTTGATGGCGATCGGCAGGGTGCGCGCCTTCTCGCCGCCGAGCACGATGAGCGGGAAGAGGAAGTCGTTCCAGATCGTCCGGAACTGCACGATGGCGAGCGCGGCGAGCGCCGGCCGCGACAGCGGGAGGATGATGCTCCACCAGATCCGCAGGTGGCCCGCGCCCTCGACCTTGGCCGACTCCATGAAGGAGCGCGGGATCTTGATGTAGTACTGCCGCAGGAGGAACACGCCGAAGGCGGACATCGCGTACGGCAGCATGACGCCCCACAGGTTGTTCGTGAGCCCGAGGCCCGCGATCACCTGGAAGCCGGGGGAGATCATCGTGACGAGCGGCAGCATCATCGTCCCCAGGATGAACGCGAACAGGAACTTGCGCCCCGGGAACTCCAGGTACGCGAAGGCGTACGCGGTGAGCGACGAGACGAGCAGCGCGAGGAAGATGCCGGTGACGCTCACGAACACCGAGAAGACGAAGGCGGCGTCGACGCGCCACGGCGCGTTGAGGGCGAGCCGCATGGAGCCGAGGGTGTACTCGGTGAGCCCGCGCTCGAAGTCGCGGACGAGGAGCGGCGGGTACTGGAAGATCTCGACCGCGGGACGGAACGCCGAGTCGGCCAGCCAGATGATCGGGTACAGGTAGACGAGCCCGATCACGCACAGGAAGAGGACGCCGACGAGCTGGAGCGGCGAGAGCTGCTTCAGCTTGCTGCGGCGTGCCCGGGCCGGCGAGGCGGCGGGCGAGGGGGCGGGGGAGGGGCCGGGCGCGGTGGTGGTGTCGATCATGTTCGTCTCCTCGCGAGCTTCAGGCCTCGCCCTGCTTGCCCAGGCCGAGGAAGCGGATCTGGATCGCGCTCACCGCGGCGATGATGAGGAACGTCAGCCAGCCGATCGCGGAGGCGAGCCCCATGAGGCCCTTCGAGAACCCCTCGTCGTACGTGAAGGCGACGAGCGTCTTCGCCACGCCGCCCGGACCGAAGGTGGCGTTGGGGAAGAGGACGAAGACCAGGTCGAACACCTGGAGGCCGCCGATCGCCGACGTCACCGCGACGAAGGTGATGGCGGGGCGCATGAGGGGCAGGGTGATGTGGCGCAGCTGGCCGGTCGGGGAGATGCCGTCCATCTTGGCCGCCTCGTACAGCGTCGGGTCGATCGTCTGGAGCTGGGCCAGGAAGTAGACCATGTGGAACCCGGTCCACTGCCAGAACGAGACCGCGATCAGGAGCGGGATGGCCCACTCCGACTGCATGAGCCACTCCGTGTTGGACGGGAGCCCGAGCGTACCGAGCACGTTGTTCAGGATGCCCTGGTCCTTGTTGAAGAACATGCGGAACAGGAAGGCGATCGTGACCGTGTTGATGAGGCACGGCACGAAGAACGCGGCGCGGAGGACCGCGCGGATCCGGAAGAACGGGATCGTGTTGAGGACGTAGGCCAGGACGAACGCGATCGGGACCTGGGTGAACAAGCTGCCGAACGTGTAGAGGAACGTGACCTTGACGGCCTGGTAGAAGTCCTCGGACTTCTCCGCGTCCGCGTACAGGACGTCCTTGTAGTTCTGCCACCCGATCCACTCGCCGGCGCTGTAGGCGTCCGCGCTCGTGAAGCTCATCTGGAGCCCGCGCGCGAACACGAAGAGGTTGAAGATGGCGAGGAGGATGAAGAACGGCGCGATGAACCCCAGGGCGCTCGTCCGGTCGACGGACCTCTGCGGGGGCGGCGCGTCGTACCTGTTGGGGGCGGACTGGCCGGGGAGCGCGAGCAGGACGAGGATGACGAGCGCGCTCACGAGCGCCACGGCGAGGAGGGCCTGGATCTCGATCGGGAGCGCCGACAGCTTCGCGCTGAACGTCTCGGCCTGGGAGTACGCGTCGAACCAGAAGTGCCCGCGGACGAACTCCTCTCCGATCTCCTCCGCCTCCTCGGCGAGCCGCGTGGCGCGGAGCGCGAGGTGCTCGCCGCGGTTCCGGAGGTACAGGCCGAGCAGCGCGGAGACGCCGGGGATGAGGAGCCAGCGCCCCGACCAGCCGACGTCGTGCAGCCGGCGCACCATCACGCAGACGGTCGGCGCGGCGATCGCCGCGACGGCGACGTAGAGGATCGGGTTGCGGAGCGTCGCGAACAGGTACGGGAGCACCACCGCAGAGGTCTTGACCGAGACGCTCGACGTGAGCGCCGCGAACCCGTAGACGAGCGCGCCGGCGATCGCGGCGAACACGACCCACCACCAGAACTGGACGCGGCGGGCGCGGCCGAAGAGGCCGAAGTACTCGCGGAAGACGGCCCGAATCGCCTCGACGACTGACATTTCGAATCTCCTCATCCGGCCGAGCGTCCTCACGGCCGCCTTCCGAACTCCGCACCCCGATCCCGTCGGCGAGGAGCCCAAGGTACCCGCCCTCCCCGGGGCAGGTCCACGGTGAACGGGCGTGCTCCGAGGTCGGGAGGGGGACTGCCGCGCGAACCAAGCTGCCCAGGACCGGGCCTGACTTCCCCCGGTCCTGGGCAACTGGGCGCAACTCCTGCTTCGAGCTAGGACTTCTTCAGCGCGGCGTACCGCGCCTGCGCCTTCTCCTGGACCTTCTTCAGGCCGTCCTCGACGGTGACCTTGCCGGTCGCCATCTCGGTGTACTGCTCGGAGAAGTCGTTCAGGACGTCCCAGAAGATGTCGCCCGAGTTGACCTTGGGCATCGTCTTCGCGCCGGTGACCATGACCTCGCCGAGCGACTGGCCGCCGAACCGCGCGTCCGGCTTCTGGAACATCGGGTCGCTCCACACCTCCGCGAACGGCGGCAGCATGGAGGTCTTCTCCCAGCGGACCTTCAGGGCGCTCTGGTCGTACTGGATGTACTCGATGATCTTGTAGATCGTCGCGGCGTCCTTCGTGCCCCTCGGGATCGCCATGAACGAGCCGCCCCAGGACGAGGAGGTCGGGCCATCCTTCTTGTAGACCGGGAGCGAGCGGACCTTGAACTCGTACTTCTTCTCGACCTTGGAGTCACCGTCCTGGCCGGTGGCGGCCAGCGTGACCTGCGGCACCCACCAGTCCGGAGACGTGTAGGAGGCCAGCGTGCCGTTGGCGAGGAGGGCCTTGAAGTTGCCCCAGTCCCACGCCGTGAAGGCGCCGGTCTTGTACCAGTCGAACCACTTCGTCACGTACTCCTTGAACTCGGGGGACGTGAAGGTCGGGGCGCCGTTCTTGTCCAGGATCTGCGCGCCGGTCTGCTGCCAGATCATGAACATCGTGTTGCCGAGGCCGTCGTTGCCCGAGGGCAGCGCGTAGTGGACCGACTTGCCGTCCTTCTTCTCGGCCGTCAGCTTCTTGGAGGCCTCGAAGAACTCGTCCCAGGTCTCGATCTTGGAGACGTCGACGCCGACCGACTTCCAGAGGGTGTCGTTGTAGATGAGGACGACCGGGTGCACGTCGTGCGGGAGGCCGTAGACGTTGCCGCCGTAGGTCACCCAGGCCACGCGGCCGGGGAGGACGTTCTTGAACGCGGCGGACTTGCCCGTGAACTTGTTGAGCGGGATGACCGCGGACTTCTTCGCGTCCGCGTTCAGGATCCGGTTGTTCTCGATCATCCACTCGATCGCGTCCGGAACGCCTTCCTTGGCCTTCATCGCCGCCTGCAGCTTCTGGACGAAGCCGTCCTGCGGCACGACCTGGATGTCGAGCTCGATGTCGAACTTCTTCTCGATGTCGGCCTTGCGGGCGACGTACTCGTCCACGTTGTTCTGCGCGAAGCTCCAGAGGACGACCTTCCGCTTCGCGGCCTGGGCGTCACCCGCGAAACACGCGACGGCCAGCACGGCAAGTGCAAGCAATGCTCTGCGCATTTTCATCTCCCCGTTGAACAAGGGCGCGAGACAGGAGGCCCCGGCCCGACTGCGTCCGACTACCATCGCTTCGACGACGACCAACGCCCGCGCCGGACCCGAGCTCCCTCGATGGTCCTGAGACTCCGCCAGCCGTTCGCGCGGGTTTCCCGCAAAACGCCTTGAAATCGTTTTCGTGGACGCCCATCCTCGGGAAGCGGACCCGCTGTGTCAACGAGAGCGGTGTGCCACGTTTGGGGCGTTTTCCGAAGGTGGAAATGCAGTAGCAACCGATCGTCCAACCGAAGTGACGCCGCAGGCGACGCGGTATTCAACGCTCCGCCCGCCTGCGCGACGGGGAGGGTGCATGTCCGGAGAGGGGCCCGGATCGAGGAGACACGCCGCGGCCACCCTCGTCGAGGTGGCCCGCGCCGCGCGCGTGTCGCCGAGCACGGTCTCGCGCATCCTGAACGGCACGGCGCGCGTCGCCGACGCGAAGCAGCGCGCCGTCCACGCGGCGATCGCCCGCCTCGGCTACCGGCCGAACCCCATGGCCCACGGCCTGCGCAAGGGCCGGCGCATGACCATCGGGGTGCTCGCGCCCGAGGTGGACAGCCCGTTCTTCGGCGGCATCTTCCGCGGCCTGACCGAGGCGCTCGCGGGCAGCGACTACGTTCCCGTCGTGCTCGGCGGACCCACCGATCGCGAGTCCGAGGCGCGCCGGGTCGGCGACCTGCTCTCCAGGCGCGTGGACGGGATCGTCATCGTGACGTGCCGCCTCGACGACGACGAGCTGCGGGAGTTCGCCGCCACGGTGCCCATGGTGGTCTCCGGCCGCTCGCTGCGGGGGAGCCGCATCTTCTCGATGAAGCTCGACAACGCGCTCGGGGCCGAGCTGGCCACCCGTCACCTCCTCGCGCTCGGCCACACCCGCGTCGCGCACCTCCAGGGGCCGCCCGATCACCGGGACGCCGCCGAGCGGGCCGAGGGGTACCGCCGCGCCCTCCGCGCGCACGGCGTCAGGGTGGACCCGGGCCTCGTCGTCCAGAGCGGGTTCCTCGCGCCCGAGGGGCTCGCTGCGATCGAGCGGCTCCTCGCCTCCGGCCGCCGCTTCACCGCGGTGCTCGCCGCCAACGACGAGTGCGCCTACGGCGCCCACCTCGGGCTCCATCGCCGCGGGCTGCGCGTCCCCGAGGACGTGTCGCTCGTGGGGTTCGACGACCTGCCGGGCTCGCGCTTCACCACTCCGCCGCTCACCACCGTCCGCCAGCCGCTCGAGGAGATCGGGCGCCGCGCGGCGCGATCGCTCCTCGATCTCCTCCACGGGCGGGCGCCGCCCACGGACGACATGCCGGAGATCGAGCTGGTCGTCCGCGACTCGACCGCGCGGCCGCGCTGACGGACCCGGCCGCGCCCATGCTCCTCCGGGGACCATGCTGAAGATCAACGAGCTCGAATACCTCGAGATGCCCGGCCTCCACGTCATGCTCGGGCACGACGAGTACCCGGAGGGCCACCAGGGTGGCGTCTCCATCATCCAGAACGGCGCCCGCGTCGCGTCGAACGGCGACCTGCGCCTCGATCGCTCGCCGGGACAGTGGGATCCCGTCCCCCGCGCCCACCCGCGCGAGGTGGATCGAGCGCGCGGCGAGATCCGCCAGCGCTTCGAGTACCCCGATCCCGCGCGGGACCAAAAGGGGTTCAACCCGATCCGCTATCCGGACCTTCACCTGAGGTACAGCGTGCGGATCGCGCCGGACGGCGCCGCGTTCCGGGTCCGCGTGGACCTCGAGCGCCCGCTGCCGGAGGCGTGGGTCGGCCGCGTCGGGCTCAACCTGGAGCTCTTCCCCGGGATCCTCTTCGGGCGCACGTGGGAGCTGGACGGCGCGTGCGGGCCGTTCCCGCTCCAGGCCAACGGGCCGGGGCGGATCGACGCCGACGGCCGCTACCAGATCGCGCCGCTCGCGACCGGGCGGCGGCTCACCGTGGCGCCGGAGGTCGCGCGGCAGCGGATGGCGATCGAGCTGCTCTCTCCCGGCACGCTCGAGCTGCTCGACGGCCGCGGCCAGCAGACGAACGGCTGGTTCATCGTCCGCTCCGTGGTGCCGGCCGGCGCGGCCGACGGCGCGGTCGAGTGGCGGATCGCGCCGCACGCGCTCCCCGGGTTCCGCGACGAGCCGGTGATCCAGGTCTCGCAGGTCGGCTATCACCCCGCGCAGCCGAAGGTGGCGGTGGTGGCGCTCGACCCGAACGACGAGCGGCGCCCTCCGGCGTCGCTGGCCCGCGTCACGGCGGACGGGCTCCAGGAGGTGCGGGACCTCGCCCCGCGGGAGTGGGGGCGGTTCCTCCGGTACCGCTGCCTGCACCTCGACTTCGGCGACGTGCGCGAGCCCGGGATGTACGTGCTCCGCTGGGGCGACGTCGCCTCGAGCCCGTTCCAGATCTCCCCCGCCGTCTACGACCGGCACGTCTGGCAGCCGACGCTGGAGTACTTCCTCCCGGTGCAGATGTGCCACATGCGCGTCACCGACCGGAGCCGCGTCTGGCACGGCGCCTGCCACCTCGACGACGCGCGGATGGCCCCGGTCGATCACCTCCACTTCGACGGGTACGCGCAGGGGCCGTCCACGCTGTGCGGGTTCGCGCCGGGCGACCGCGTGCCGGGGCTCGACCGCGGCGGCTGGCACGACGCGGGCGACCACGACCTCCGGGTCGAGTCGCAGATCGACACGGTGTACGGGCTCGCGCTCGCGCGCGAGCTCTTCGGCGTCGACCACGACGACACCACGGTCGACCAGGCGCGGCGCACGGTGGTGATCGGGAGGCCGGACGGCACCCCGGACGTCCTCCAGCAGATCGAGCACGGCGTCCTCACGGTGCTCGGCGGCTGGCGGGCCCTGGGACGGCTCTACCGCGGGGTCATCGAGCCGGATCGCGCCCAGTACACGTGGATCGGCGACCCGGTGAACGTCACCGACAACCGGCCGTACGACGGCGCCGCGCCGGAGCTCCCGGTCGGCCTGCCCGGCGCGCCCGACGACCGCTGGGTGTTCACCGAGGACAACCCCGACCGCGAGATCCAGACGGCGGCCGGGCTCGCCGCCGCGGCGCGCACGCTGCGCGGCCACGACGACGCCCTCGCCGCGGGGGCGCTCCGCGCCGCGG
>JAEYOU010000389.1 GCA_023411405.1 Pseudomonadota bacterium
TCCGTTCACAGTCCGTCATGTGGGTTCCTCCGCCACGAGGTCGGCGAGCTGGGCGCGGAGCGCGGCGTAGGCGCGGAAGGCCCGGACCTTGGCCGCGGCCTCGGTGATGCCGAGCGCGCGCCCGATCTCGGCGAACCCGAGCCCCTCGAATCGGTGCAGGTGGACCACGACGCGCTGGGGCTCGGGCAGCCGGTCGAGCGCCGCCCGCACCCGCGCGGCGCGCTCCTTCTCCAGCGTCACGCCGTCCGGGGCCCCGGCCGGCGCGGGGTCGGGCAGCGCGTCGCCGTCGAGCTCCTCCTCGTCGCCGCGACGCCCCTGCCGCCGCAGCCAGTCCACACGGACCCGCGCGGCGATGGTGAAGGCCCAGGGCCGCAGCTTCTCGCCCTTCCGCCAGGACGCCCGCGCGGCGTGGAGCTTGAGGAAGGTCGTCTGCAAGAGGTCCTCCGCGGCGGGCCCGGCGCCGACCGAGCGCGAGAAGAACGCCAGCATCGAGGGAGCGAGGAGGCCGAACAGCCGCCGGAACGCGCCGGGGTCACCGGCGACGTAGGCCTCCATCAGGGCCTCCTCGTCCACCTCGTCTCGCATACGCCGCGGCCGCACCTCCGGTAACGGGCGGCGCGGTAACCATCCTCCTCGCTCCACCGTATCCCTGCCGTGAGGTTCCGTGGTCCGGGAGCCTCCGGGGAGCTAGGAGATGGTACGCGTGAACGGCCTCCTGGTGACGTTCGGCTTGACGGCCGCGGCCCTCCTGGGCACGGGGGGCGCCGCGGGGTGTCACAGGCGCGCCGACGCGGCGCCGCAGGCCCCCGTTCCGCCGGCCCAGGAGGATCGAGCGATGTCCGAGTTCCAGAAGCCGTCCGCAGAGGAGCTGCAGAAGCGGCTCACCCCCCTCCAGTACGAGGTCACACAGCAGGACGGGACCGAGCCGCCGTTCCGGAACGAGCTCTGGGACGAGCACCGCGACGGGATCTACGTGGACGTGGTCTCGGGCGAACCGCTCTTCAGCTCGCGCGACAAGTACGACTCGGGCACGGGCTGGCCGAGCTTCACGAGGCCGCTCGAGCCGGGCAACGTCACGACGCACACCGACCGCAAGCTGTTCGTGGCGCGGACCGAGGTCCGGTCCAGGCACGCCGACTCGCACCTCGGCCACGTCTTCCACGACGGCCCGGAGCCGACCGGGCTCCGCTACTGCATGAACTCGGCGGCGCTGCGATTCGTGCCGGTGGAGCGGCTCGAGGCCGAGGGATACGGGAGGTACCTCTCGCTGTTCCAGCAGGAGAAGGCGGAGGCGTCCGCGCAGGCGGGCGGGCCGCGGCCATGAAGCCGGGCGTGCTCGCGGGAGCGTTCCTGGCGGTGGCGGTCCTCGGCGGCCTCGCGGTGAACGCGGCGCGCGCGACGGGCGCGAAGGGAGGCACGATGCAGATCGGGAACCCGAGCGTCGGGAAGCGGCCGGGCAACGTCGGCGACGGAACGCCGCTGGCGCCGAAGCCCGGGAACGAGCTCGCGGTGTTCGCCCAGGGCTGCTTCTGGGGCGTCGAGGAGCGCTTCCGGAAGGTGCCCGGCGTCGTGGCGACGGCCGTGGGATACACCGACGGTCACAAGGAGCGCCCGACGTACGAGGAGGTCTGCGACCACGGCACCGGCCACGCGGAGGCCGTGCTCGTGGAGTACGACCCGAAGCAGGTGACCTACGACGAGCTCCTCCAGTTCTTCTGGACCACGCACGACCCGACGAGCGGCGATCGCCAGGGGCCGGACGTGGGCGACCAGTACCGCTCGGCGATCTTCACCTTCGGGCCGGAGCAGCAGCGCAAGGCGGTCACCGCGCGCGACGCCTTCCAGCAGCAGCTCCAGGACCGGATCACGACGCAGATCGCGCCGGCGGGGAAGTTCTGGATTGCCGAGGACTACCACCAGCAGTGGGACGAGAAGCACGGGGCGCTCTCGTGCCCGATGCCGCACCGGCCACGGATGAAGGGTGCAACCGCGGCGACGGCGCACTGAACGCACGGTCCTGCTCGAACCGAGCCTTCACCGCTCGTGCTTCGACAGGCTCAGCACGAGCGGACAAGAACAGCCCGCTCGCCCTGAGTTCGTCGAAGGGCGAGCGGGTCGGTCCGGCGCCCGCTCACACCCCGGGCTGCGACGGCGCACCCTCGGCGTACCGCGGCTGCGAGGGCTGGGACGACGCCATGCTCCGCGCGAACTCCTCGCCGGCGCGGCGGATCTCGTCCTCCGTCATGTCCCGGACGTGCGTCGCGAACGACCAGACGTAGCCGAACGGATCGCAGACGCCCGCGCACCGATCGCCCCAGAACATGTCCTCCGGCGGATACGTCGGCTTCGCCCCGGCGTCCACGGCGCGCCGGAAGGCGGCGTCGCAGTCCTCGACGTAGAGCCACATCGTCGTCGGCGCGGGCGAGTCCGCGGTGGGGGCCGCCCGGGTCATCCCCGGCATCTCGTCGCTCAAGAAGAGCGTCGAGCTCCCGATGCGGAGCTGCGCGTGCCACACGCTGCGACCGTCGGGCGACATCATCCGGGAGTCCTCGCGGGCCCCCAGCGCGCGCACGTAGAACTCGATCGCCCGCGCCGCGTCGCGCAGGACGAGGCTGGGCGTCAGCGTCGGCATGTCCTTCGGGATCCGTTCCACTCCGGCCATGGCTCCTCCTCTCGTGAGAGCAGTGCCCTACACGGCGGCGCGCCGTGACGGCGAGGCCACGATGGGGAGGGAGCCACCCCGGGAGGCGTCAGCGGGCGGCTCGGCTGGACCACCCCTCGCGCTGCAAGCGGGCGGTGCGCCGCGCGTTCGCGCGCTGCTGCGCGCGGACGCACACGACCAGCATCGGAGTCGCGAGGACGGAGACGAGGGCCCAGGCGCCGAGGACGGATGCGAGGGCGACGAGGGCGGAGGCGACGAGCGTCATGCCTCGCACCCCGAGCAAGAACCGATCCCTTGCACGGGGTGGCCGCGAAACGTTCGATGCCCTCGAGAACGCGATGCGCGCGCGCCGCGGGGCCCCGTCCGGAGGCCGCAAGACCCGCGCGCGCGGTCCGGCACAGCGCACGTCCTGCGGCCGGAGGGGCGGCCGTGCCCGGCGCGGAGGCCGAGCACCGGCCGCGGAAGCCTACGCCGCTCGGCCGGCGTTCCGCGCCTGCCCGCGCGCGGTGCCGCCGCTGGCGCGGAGCGAGTGCAGGACGCCATCCGGCGTCCGGAAGGTGAAGCCGACCACCTGCTCGCCCTCGACCGCGCCCATCGCGCGGAAGGTGGCCTCCAGCTCGGCCGCGAACGGCTTCGGGATCCCCAGCTCCTCGAGCGTGCGGGTGGACGACGTGCTGTTCGCGGCCGCCACCTCGGCGGCCGCCTCGCGCTTCGGGAAGACGAAGCGCCGGAAC
Organism: Pseudomonadota bacterium; assembly: GCA_023411405.1. Classification (GTDB taxonomy): domain Bacteria; phylum Myxococcota; class Myxococcia; order Myxococcales; family Anaeromyxobacteraceae; genus Anaeromyxobacter. The sequence goes on from JAEYOU010000389.1 coordinate 3,397, forward strand.
TCCGGCTCCGGCACCTGCGGGAGCTCCAGCGGGCGCGTCGCCTGCGCGAGCACCCGGAGCCCCAGGACCAGCGTGAACGTGTCGAACATGTGAAGCACCTGCCTTTCTCGGGTGCGCGAGATCCCGCACCCGACGTGAAGGAAGATGCAGCAGGCGGCGGCGCGCGTCCAATCGAAGCCGCGCGGCCGTCCGATAACCGGAGGTTATCTTTGCACCTTCCACCGTCCACACGGGGCGTTTTTGCCCCGAGTGGAACGCGCTCGTCACCCGAAGTGCGGCCACGCCGCGCAGCGCGCGACGCCATGCCGCGCGCGGAGAGGGGCCGCGCGCGCGCGCCGTCGCGCGCCCACACG
>JAEYOU010000420.1 GCA_023411405.1 Pseudomonadota bacterium
GCCCCGCGCCCCTCCGCGCCGCCGCCGCCCAAGGCCGAGATGCGCAGCGGGCAGGAGCCCACGGTCGCCGCCAAGCCGCCCGCGCCCCCGGCGCCCGTGGCCATGGGCGCCGTGAAGCGGAAGGTCATCGTCAAGCGGAAGTGACCGCTCGCATCGACGTTCCCGCTCGCCCTTCGACAGGCTCAGGGCGAGCGGCTCTGCTTGTCCGCTCGTGCTGACCCTTCGACAGGCTCAGGGGAAGCACGAGCGGTCATGCATCCGGACGGGCTCGCGGGGCCGGTGCTCGGCCGGAACGCGAGCCCGTCGTCTTTTCGGGAGGCCACATGGAGCTCGAGCCCCGCAGCCAGGCGCCCGTGCACGCGACGGGCGCGGTGGAGTTCGTTCCGCTGTCCGCCATCGCCGACGACGCCACCTTCCGGCTCCGGGAGGAGGGCGACGTCGCGGCGCTCGCGGCGTCGATGGGGCGCCTCGGGCAGCTCGTGCCGCTCGAGCTCCGCCCGCTCCCGGGCGCCGCAGGCGCGCCCCCGCGTTTCCAGGTCGTCTCCGGCTTCCGGCGCATCGCCGCGCTCCGGCTCCTGCGCCGCGAGCGCGCGCTGGCCCGCGTCCACCCGGCCTTCTCGGACGAGGACGCCTGGGGGCTCGCCCTCTCGCAGGCGCTCCTCACCGAGCCGCTCGATCGCGCCGCCGTCGAGAAGCTGCGCGCCCGGCTCGAGCCCAGCGGCGCGGCGCGGCTCGCGCCCTGGGCGCTGGAGCTGCTCGACGAGGCGGTGGTGCGCGCGCCGGTCGAGCCCGAGCTGCGCGAGAGGTTCTTCGACTTCCTGACCGCGCCCGAGGGGTCGTCCGGCGATGCGGGGCTCGAGGACGAGTCCGCGCAGGAGGCGTCCGAGCTCGCCGCGCTGGACGCGGGGCAGGAGGGAGCCGTGGCCGAGGCGCACCTGGGACCGGAGGGGGGCGACGCGGGCGCGGGGGAGGCCGAGGACGCGGCCGGCGAGGAGGTCGAGGTGACCCCCGAGGAGCTCGCGACGGATCTGGCCCGGAGGATGTATGAAGTGAACGCGGATCTGGCCGTCGCCTGGGACGCGTGGGCGGACATCCCGCCGGAGGGGCGGGCCGCCATCGTGGAGCAGGCGCGGTGGATCGCGGAGCTCCTGCCCTCGATGGAGCAGGAGCTGGAGGAGTGAGAAGAGTGACGGTGGGTGACGATCGTGAACGGCCGCTCGAGCGGCTCCGCACGCGCGCCGCTGGGATGAGCCCGCCCGCGGCCACGCGCCTCGTCGCGATCGCGCTCGCCGCCGCCGGCGCGCTCGCCTGCAGCTCGGTGGAGACGGTGCGGACGCGGGCGCCCGTCCCGGCGGTGCGCGAGGGCGAGTGGGCGGCCACCCGCTCCCAGGCGACCCGCCGCGCCATCCTCTACGACCGCCTCTCGCACCGCGCGACCGCGACCGCGACGTACCTCTCGCTCCCGGTGCGCGAGTCGCGCGTCCGCCGGCTGGCGGAGTGGCTCGGCTGGACCGAGGAGGAGAAGGCGTCCCGCCTCGCCGCCGAGCGGGCCGAGGCGCAGAGGTTCGAGGAGTTCCTGCTCGCGCTGTACGTGAGCGATCCGAAGGCCAACGACCTCGACGCGCCGGCCAGCGTCTGGCGCGTCGCGCTGAAGCTCCAGGGGGGCGACCTCGTCACCCGCGACGCGACGGCGCTCGACCCGAACGCCACGGTGATGGGCCTCTTCCCGTTCGTGGGCCCGTTCGACGTGGTCTACCGCGTCCGCTTCCCGAAGGCCCCCGGCGCGCCGCTCGACTATCGCCCGTTCCGGATGGAGCTCACGAGCGCGCTGGGCAAGCTCGAGCTCCCGTTCAACGACGGGACGTTCGGCCCGGACCGGCCGGAGGGGACGCCGCTGCCGGGGAAGTAGCTGCCGCTACTCCAGATCCCCGCGCGTCAGCACCGTGTCCCGGACCTTCTCGTCCATGCCCGGGAAGTCGAGCGTGTAGTGGAGCCCGCGCGACTCCTTCCGCATGCGCGCCGACTCGACGATGAGCATCGCCACGTCGGCGAGGTTCCGCAGCTCGACCAGGTCGCCCGTCAGCCGGTAGCGCCAGTAGTACTCGCGGATCTCGCCGCGGAGGTTCGCGAGCCGCGTCTTCGCGCGCTCGAGCCGCTTCACGGTGCGGACGATGCCGACGTAGTTCCACATCAGCCGGCGCACCTCGTCCCAGTTGTGCGCGACCACGACGCCCTCCTCGGGCGCGAGCGCGTCGCCGGGGTTCCAGTCAGGCACCTCGCCCGGCGGCGGCGCGTCCCGCAGCTCGTCGGCGGCCTGGTGCGCGGCGCGCCGCCCGAAGACGAGCCCCTCGAGGAGCGAGTTGGAGGCGAGCCGGTTGGCGCCGTGGAGGCCGGTGCAGGCCACCTCGCCGACCGCGTACAGCCGCGGGAGCGAGGTCCGGCCGAGGAGGTCGGTCACCACGCCGCCGCAGAGGTAGTGCGCCGCCGGCACCACCGGGATCGGCTGCACCGCCATGTCGATGCCGTACTCGCGGCACGTCGCGAAGATGTGCGGGAAGTGCTCGAGCAGGAACGCCCGCGGCAGGTGCGTCATGTCGAGGAACGCGCAGTCGTCGCCGCGGCGCTTCATCTCGGCGTCGATGGAGCGGGCGACGATGTCGCGCGGCGCGAGCTCCTTGCGCGCGTCGTAGCGCGCCATGAACCGCTCGCCCGCGCCGTTCCGGAGGATGCCGCCCTCGCCGCGGCACGCCTCGGAGACGAGGAAGCTCTTCGCCTGCGGGTGGAAGAGGCAGGTGGGGTGGAACTGGAAGAACTCGAGGTTCGCGACCGCCGCCCCGGCGCGGTAGGCCATGGCGACCCCGTCGCCGGTCGAGACGTCCGGGTTGCTCGTGTAGAGGTAGACCTTCCCGGCGCCGCCGGTCGCGAGCACCACCGCGCGCGCCGTGACGGCCGCCACCTCGCCCGTGGAGCGGTCGAGCAGGTAGGCGCCCAGCACCTGGTTCGGGCCGCCCATCCCGAGCTTGCCGGTGGTCACGAGGTCCACCGCGATCTGGTCCTCGGTGATCGTGACGCCCTTCGCGTCGCAGGCCGCGAGCAGGGCGCGCTCCACCTCGCGGCCCGTCGTGTCCTTCACGTGCGCGACGCGGCGCCGCGAGTGGCCGCCCTCGCGCGTCAGGTGGAGGCGGTCCCCCTCGTGGTCGAACTCGACGCCGAGCGCCCGGAGCCAGCGGATGCGGTCCGGCCCCTCGCGGACCGTGACCTCGACCGCCTCGCGCTTGCAGAGCCCCGCGCCCGCGACCAGCGTGTCCTCGACGTGGAGCGCCGGGTCGTCGTCGGGGCCGAGCACCCCGGCGATGCCCCCCTGCGCGTAGTGGGTCGAGCCCTCGTCGCGCTGGCGCTTCGTGACGACGAGGACCGTGCCACGCTCGGCCGCCTCGAGGGCGAAGGTGAGTCCGGCGACGCCGCTGCCCAGGACGAGGAAATCGACGCGGGTGCGCGCCGGGAGGGCACTCATGCCCTCCATGTAGCACACGACCGGGAATAAAGTTGTCCGGCCGAGCGTGCTGCTGGTAGCTTTTCCTGGGAACTGCGCGTGCTTCGCTCCGTCATCGTCTGCGCCCTGCTGGGGGTCCTCGCCGCTTCGCACGCGCGCGCGGGCGAGATCTACTCCTACGTCGACGACGACGGCGTCATGCACTTCTCGAACGTCCCCACCGACAAGCGCTACAAGCGGCTCCGCACGAAGCCGAGCGGCGGGGGCGTGTACCGGAGCGACGCGCGGACCGAGGCCGCCGTCGCGTCGCCCGCGAAGGCGAAGCGGCTCACGAGGTCGGCCGCGCTCGAGAAGTACCGCGACCACATCCAGACCGCCGCCCAGAAGTACTCGCTCCCCGAGGAGCTCCTGCTCGCGGTCATGGCCGTCGAGTCCGCGTTCAAGGAGACGGCGCTCTCGGAGAAGGGGGCGATGGGGCTCATGCAGCTCATGCCGGGCACCGCGCGGGACATGTACGTCTCCGACGCGTGGTCGGCCGAGCAGAACATCGACGGCGGCGCCCGGTACCTCCGCATCCTCGCCAACCAGTACGAGGGCGACCTCATCCGGACCCTCGCGGCGTACAACGCCGGACCCGAGGCCGTCCGCCGCGCCGGCGGCAAGGTGCCCAACATCCCCGAGACGCAGGCGTACGTGCGCAAGGTCCTGGCGCTGTACAAGGCGTTCCGGGCAGGGAAGTAGCCGTGGCCCGCGGCGCCGACGCCGATCAGGTCGAGGGGAGCGACGAGGAGTTCGTCTTCCACCTGGACCGCGGCTCCGAGCTCCTCGCCCGCGGCGACACCGAGGGCGCGCGGGACGCGCTGGAGCGCGCGCTCGAGCTCCGCTCGCGCGATCCCAAGGTGCTCGGCCTCCTGGGGCAGGCGTACTACCGGCTCGGCAAGTACGACGCCGCGATCGTCGCGTGGCAGCGGCTCGTGGACGAGAGCCCGGCCGAGCCCGCGGCCCGCGTGAACCTCGGCCTCGCCTTCCTGCGGGCGAGGCGCCAGTCGCAGGCCGTCCGGCAGCTCGAGATCGCGCTCGACCTCAACCCCGACCACAAGAAGGCCATGGGCTACCTCGGCCTCGCGCTCCTCGAGTCGGGCGATCCGCAGCGCGCGCGCGACTGGTTCCGGAAGGCCGGCAGCGACCAGATGGTCGCGAAGTGCGACGAGCTCCTCGGCGACGGCGCGGGCGCAGGCCACGCCGTGGCCGTGGAGGGTGGGCCGGTCGACCTCGAGGTGGACGTGGACGCGCCGCCGCCCGAGCCGTTCCCGGAGGCGTCCCCGCAAGCCGCCCAGGACGTGTCCCAGCAAGCGCCCGCTCGCCCTGACGCTGGGGAGAAGCTGCCTGAGCCGGCGCAGGACACCCTCGCTCGCCCTGACCCTTCGACCGGCGCAGGAGAAGGGCGAGGGACGCGGACCGTCGCCAGCCAGGATCTCGTCTCCTTCGCCGTCGCGCAGACGCTGGCGGTCCCCGAGGACGAGCCCTTCGCGCTCGTGGAGGGGTACCTCGCCGTCCGCGTCCGGTCCGACCTGCGGACCCGCCTCGCCGGCGTGTTCGCCGTGCGCGGCGTCGTGGACTCCGAGCCGGAGGTGAAGCGGTTCCGCGGGCGGCCGACCGAGAAGCCGTTCGGCGACGGCCCCGACCGGCTGCACCGGCTCCGCGGCGACGCGCTCCTGCTCTTCTCTCCCGGCAAGCGCCGCTTCACCCCGCTGCGGCTCGGCGACTCGGCGTTCCTGCGCGAGGAGGCGCTCTTCGCCCTGGAGGAGCCGATCGTCTTCGAGAACGGCCGCGTGCCGTCCGCGAGCGGGGCCGAGCTGAACCTCGTGCACCTGCGCGGCCGGGGCGCCGTCCTCGTCGTCGGGGTCGGCGCGCCGCGCGCGCTCGAGGTGGTGAGCGGGGCGCCGCTCCGGCTGCCGGTGGCGGCGCTGCTCGGCTGGGTCGGGGCGCTCACCCCGCGGCTCGTGCCGCTCGTCGAGGGCGCCGGGGAGGCGACCGCGGTGGAGCTCGCCGGCGACGGCACGGTGCTCGTCGACCCGGCGGCCGCAGGCGAGGAGGGGACATGACGACGCGCTCGGTGCGCCGCGAGGCCCTGAACCTCCCCAACCTGATCACGTTCACGCGGATCGCGCTCATCCCCGTGTTCCTGTGGTTCACGTACTACGAGTCGAGGGTCGACAGCTTCATCGCCGCGATGGTCTACGCCGTGACGAGCGCCACCGACTTCCTCGACGGCTACGTCGCGCGGAAGAAGAACCTGGTGACCGTGATCGGCAAGTTCCTCGACCCGCTCGCCGACAAGCTCATCGTGATGGCCGCCCTGGTGATGCTCGTGCACCTCGGGCGCGTCCAGGCGTGGGTGGTGATCGCGGTGATGGGCCGGGAGTTCATCGTGACCGGGCTGCGGACCATCGCGATGAGCGAGGGGATCGTCATCGCCGCCGGGCAGGAGGGGAAGTACAAGACCGCCCTCCAGCTCATCGCGATCACGTTCCTCCTGCTCCACTACACGTACCCGATCGACGCCTGGCTCTTCACGTTCGACCTCGACGCCAACCGGGTCGGGACGTGGATCCTGTACCTCTCGCTCTTCTTCTCCGTGCTCTCGGCCGTCCTGTACTTCCGCGCCTTCGTCCAGGCCGTGTACCGCGACGAGGGTGCGCCCGCCCGGACCAGCTCGCCCGCCCCGCCGCCCGAAGAAACCCCAGCCCCCTCCGGCACTTCCACCACCGTCCGCCGGGCCCCCTGAGCGCCGTCGCCGCGCACGGGAAGACCCTTGACACCCCCCCGCCGCGCCTTCTATAAAGCCCGCCTTCGCAGGAAGTTCTCAGGAAGTTCTGCGGGAATAGCTCAGTGGTAGAGCATCGCCTTGCCAAGGCGAGGGTCGAGGGTTCAAATCCCTTTTCCCGCTCATCGAAAGGCCCCGGACCTCCGGGGCCTTTGTCTTTTCCGCTACAGCGCCTCCAACCCCCGCCTCCACGGACGCGCCCGCGTCGATACTCCGTTCGCCCTGGGCAGTGGCCGTACGTTCGCCGTGCGCGGTGATCATCCGTTCGCCCTGAGCGTAGCCGCGTAGCGGCGAAGTCGAAGGGCGGACGGTCTCCGCTCCCTCCGCGCGCCCTGACCCTGCCCGAGCCCGTGTCGCTCCTTCCGCTCGCCCTGAGCCTGTCGAAGGGCGAGCGATATCGGATGACGTAGGCCGTCGATCGAGCAGCCGGATCGCCTGCTCCTTGTGCCTCTCCGCGAGGTTCATGTACCGCATGGTCGTGGAGAGGTGCGTGTGCCCGGCAAGCTCCTGGATGACCTGGCCGGCGACCTGTTCACCGTCAGAGCAGACCGGTACAACATGCGCGAGCAGTCGGAGGCTCCCGTGATCCTGTACAAGTACCTCGCTCCCGATCGCATCGACGTACTTCGGACCAGGCGGATCAGGTTCACGCAGCCGGATGACTTCAACGATCCTTTCGAATTTCGCCCGCCGATCTCTGCAACAGCCTTCCATAGCAGGGCGATAGCGGAACTAGACGGGAGCTTCGACCAACTTCTGGCCGACGAGCTCGCCAAGTACGGCAGCATGATTTCCCCGAGCGCCCGTGAGCAGCTCTGGAGCCGGCGCGCGGACTTGAGGCGGAGTCTGCCGGCAGTGCTGGGGCAAGCGGTCCCCTCACTGGTGCACGGCATACAGTCAGGGATCTACAAGCAGTTGGCGCTGCAGGTCGGCGTGCTATGCCTCAGCGAGGTGCGTGACTCGGTTCTGATGTGGGGCCACTACACAGACAGTCACCGCGGGTTCGTGGTGGGCTTCGACTCCGAGCACGACTTCTTCTTGAGGCGGCGAGGATCGAGGGACGAGTTCGGTTTCCTACGGAAGGTGGCTTATCAGCTCAAACGCCCCAGCGTAGACCTGCTTGCCACGACGGCCGAGGAGTGGTTCCAGACCAAGTCGTCGGACTGGGCGTATGAGAAAGAGTGGCGCATCGTCCGGGTCTTGTCCGAAGCCAACTGTCGCATCGATAGGCAGCCAGTGCCGATCTGCCTGTTCGACGTCCCGGCCGAGGCCGTCAGGGAGATCATCGTAGGCTTGCGTGCCCCGGCCGATCTCGTAGCCGACCTGAAACGTCTAGTAAAAGACTTCCCCGCAGCGGCGCTCCTCGCGGCGCGGGAACACCCACAGGAGTTCCGGCTCACCATCGCAAACGCTTGATGCGTCGCGGGAGCGGTTCGTGCTCGATGCCACTTCTGCCATCTCACGGTGGCATTCTTCGAGTCGAACACCAACAGGAAGGCTACGACCGCTCCTGACCACCAGCGCGCGGCGAGGACGTAGTCACTCGCGGTCGCCTTGCGGTATTCGTGGATCCACAAGGTCTCGACCCAGGCGGCGGTGGTGTCGCCTGGCGGCTCGCAGGAGGAATCGCACGATGAGCCCCCATCGCGTTCGTCTGCCCACGAAGCCGCTGCTCTCTCTCGTCGCGCTCGTCGCGTCGCTCGCGTGCGCCGGCTCGGCGGAGGAGGGCGGTCCGGGGGGCACGGGTCCGATCGCCGTGCTCGAGGTCGAGGCCCGCGATCTGACGGTCTCGGTGGACGACGGAGGCTCGCGCCTCGCGGGCGGCGGATCGCTGAGCCATGCCTGGAGCTTCGGCGACGGGGCCACCGCGGTGGGCCGGACGCCGCCGCCGCACACCTACGCGAGCGCGGGGACCTACACCGTCACGCTCACGGTGTCCGACGGAGACGTGGCGCGCTCGGCCAGCCAGACGGTCTCGGTCGTGGAGCGTGCTGCAGGCGCCAGCGCGCCGGACGACGCGACCACCGGCGTGCCCATGGTTGTCGCCGATCGCCTGCACCTGCTGGACCTGGAGCTCCCGGGCAAGAGCGCGACCCGCGCGCCGACCGTCGACCAGGAGACGCTGCGGGTCGCCTGGGTCGACGGGGCGTACCGGCTCACCTGGAACGGCGCGGCCGTGGCGCTCCCTGCGGAGCACGCGTACTCCGAGGGCGGCCGCCTCGTCCTCGACCGGCTGCACCTGCGGGGCTACCTCGACGTGCGCGCGCCGGACGTCACCGTCCGCCGCTCGGTGATCGAGGGGGTCCGGATCCCGGACGCGCCGGCCGGCGCGCCGCCCGGGGGCGTGAACACGGGGCGCCGGCTGGTCCGCGGGAACAACGCCGCGACGGTCGGGCTGCGGCTCGAGGACGTCGAGATCCTCGTTCCACCGGAGTTCCAGCGCGGTGCGGGGATCAACGCGAGCTACCACCACGGCCTCGGCGTCGAGGCGAGCCGGCTCACGCTCCTCCGCGTCGAGATCTCGGGCACGGTCGACGGCATGCAGATCCACCAGGGCGGCGGGACGTACACCGACGTGCTCGTGACGCAGTCCTGGATCCACGGCATGCAGTACTACGCCCTGGACGCCGAGCGGACCGACGGAGATCCGACCCACTCCGACGGCGTCCAGGTCGAGTGCAGCCTGCCAAGGGCCGGAGAGCGGTTCGGCGTCCGGCTGGTGGGGAACGTCATCGACGTCTCGAACCACCCCGACGTGAACGCGGCCGTGATGGTGACGAAGAACGCCTGCGGGACGAGCGGGCTCCTCATCGAGCGCAACTTCCTCGACGGCAGCCCGCTCCCGATCAACGTGGGCACCGGGCTCGCCGATCGGCGCATCACCCTCTACGCCAACCGGAACCGCTTCGGCCCGAACCGCGCCACCGGCACGTGGCCCGGCCGGACCGCCACGACGAGCCTCACCGCCAAGGTGATCGCGGCCAAGGCCAACACGGACGGGGGCGCCGCATGGGAGAACCACGATCCCGCGCGTCCGCAGGGGTACGTGTACTTCTCCTTCGAGCCGCCCGCCTCGGCAGGCGGGGAGCCGCCGGCCGGCGAGGCCAACGAGAACGTGATGGTGGACCACGCCGCGCACGCGCAGGAGTGGGGGACCACGTCGCGCGGCGTCGCAGGGGTGGGCCTCTACTGAAGCGCCCGTCGCGCGCGGCCGCGGCGTCGTTCATCGAGGCCCGCTCTCACCTCGGAAGCAGCGAGGCCCCGGGCCCCAAACCCTTGGTCCGGCTCCGGGTTTCCTGTTCGGCCGAGCGTCGTGGCATCGCGGTGTGGCGGCCGCGGTCCACGAGGTGTAGGGTCCCAAGCAAGCACCAAAAGCAGCGATCGTAGGGGAGGGGACCCATGACCCGCAGCGCTCGTCGCGCCCTCGCAGGCGCGCTCATCTTCTTGCTCGCCTCCTGCGCTGGGGAAGTGCCGGGAACGCGTACGGTGGACGCGGCGCTCTCCACCGTCACGGCCAGCCCGATCTCTGCCACGGCCGACGGGGCCGCGGAGGTGATCGTGACCGCGACCGCGCGCGATCGGACGGGCAAGGCGATCCCCGGACGGACGGCCACCTTCACCGCGCTCGGCACGGGGGCCACGCTCTCCTCCGGCACGGCCACCACCGGCGCCGGCGGCGCGGCGCGGGTGACGCTCCGGTCCACCGTCGCGGGCCCGGTGGACCTCTCGGTCTCGATCGACGGGGTCGCGGTCACGCAACACGCCTCCGCCACCTTCGTCGCCGGGGCGCCCGCGGAGATCACGTTCCTGACGCAGCCGGCCGGCGTCGAGGCGGGGACGGCCTTCCGGGTGGACGTCGCCGTGGCCGACGCGCACGCCAATCCCGTCGCCGGCGCGGTGATCTCGCTCTCGCTCCAGGGCGGCGCCCCCGGCGCGATCCTGGCCGGCGCCGCGC
>JAEYOU010000105.1 GCA_023411405.1 Pseudomonadota bacterium
CCGCCGTCGCGGCGCTCCGCGGTGAGCGCGTGCCGCTGCCGCAGGAACTCCGCGCCGCAGCCTGACCGTCACCTGCTCGATCCGAGATCGCCGCCGCCCTGCAAGACGGGGGACGGCGAGGACTTACGAACATCCGATGAGCCCCGGTTTCGCTCAGCGGTACGGAATCCCGTCGGAGAACATCACCAACGCGAACTTCATCGAAGCGGCAACCCTCAAGCCAGGCACCGCGTTCGTGACGCGGCCAGCGCCGGGCTTCGGACCCAACCCCGGTAGAAGCATCGAGGTCGTGGTCCCTTCAGGTGGCGTTCAGCTGAAGAGCTTCTCAGCAGGGGGCAAATGGTGATGGCGGGGCTCGACGTGGTGGCTGCAGCGCGGCGGTGTGCCGGTCGGCTTCAGGATCTCGGCTTGAACGGGTGGAGCCAGAGGCTTGTGGAGGCCATTGAGTCGGCTTCCACCGGTGGCGAACTTGTCATGGCAGTCCGGTGGCAACTTCAGCAACTCGAGAGCTCCGGGGAGCATCTTCCCGCAGATGTCCGTCACCTCCTTGGCGAGATCGTGCAGGAGATCAACAAGACAGGGTGGTAGGCCGCAGGGCACGCCTTCCACCTTACGCCACACCCCACCGCCCGAGAGGTCGTGCCGCCGAAGCCGGGCAGGTCCTGCCACGCCCGGTGCAGGTCCGGGTTGGGCCCTGAGGGCGGCGGCGGTCGGCCACGCGCCTCGTGGGCTCACTTCTCCCGCATCGGCTGCCTCGCATCTGCTCCTCGGTCCGGTTGGTGATGAGCCAGAAGTGGTGGAGGAAGAGGTCGCCCGGCCGCTCCATCACCACCAGCACCACCCGGCGCGGCCGCGACCAGCTCGTCGCCTGCAGGCGCAGATCGACGAGGTCGCCGGTCTCGGCCAGCGACGCGACGATGGGGTGGTAGATGCGGGAGTGGTAGTGGCCGTTGTACTCGCTGCCCGGCTGGTGGCCATGCACGTCGATGGGCCCGTTGAACGCGGCCCAGAACGGGTGCGGTCACCACCGGCCGCATTCGGCTGTCAGGGCGGCTCCGGCCATTTCGTCGCACGTCGATCGCGTGTCCGTCCTCGCGCGAGCCGTCGGGGCGCGGCGCGCCGCGCCGATCGGCGGCCTCGCGCACGCTTGACAGCGTGCGCGCGCTGGTCAAAGTGTCTTCTTCTCGGACAGGAGCGAAGCCCCTCGATCTCTCAGGGATCCCACATGAAGCCCTCGACCAAACCGCAGAACCCCAACTTCTCCTCCGGACCCTGCGCGAAGCGCCCGGGCTACTCGCTCTCGGGGCTCGCCACCGACGTGCTGGGGCGATCCCACCGCTCGGCGCTGGGCAAGGCGCGCCTGCAGAAGGCGATCGAGGAGTGCAAGAGCGTCCTCGGCATCCCGGCGAGCTACCGCGTCGGCATCGTGCCGGCCTCGGACACCGGCGCGTTCGAGATGGCGATGTGGAACCTGCTCGGCGCGCGCGGGGTCGACGCCTTCGTCTGGGAGTCGTTCGGAGAAGGCTGGGTGACCGACATCCAGAAGCAGCTCAAGCTCCCGGACGTTCGGGTCTTCAAGGCCGAGTACGGCAGCCTCCCCGATCTCTCCCAGGTGGACGGAGATCGGGACGTCGTGTTCACGTGGAACGGGACGACCAGCGGAGTGCGGGTCCCCGATGGCGCGTGGATCCCGGCGCGCCGCACCGGCCTCACGCTCTGCGACGCGACGAGCGCGGTGTTCGCGATGGACGTGGCGTGGGACAAGCTCGACGTCGCCACGTTCTCCTGGCAGAAGGTCCTCGGGGGTGAGGCCGCGCACGGGATGCTGGTTCTCTCCCCGCGCGCGGTGGAGCGGCTCGCGTCGTACAAGCCGGCGTGGCCGCTGCCCAAGATCTTCCGCCTCACCAAGGGCGGGGCGCTCCTGGAGGAGATCTTCGAGGGCTCGACGATCAACACGCCCTCGATGCTGGCGAACGAGGACTTCCTCGACGCGCTGGCATGGGCGAGGTCGATCGGCGGCCTGCCGGCGCTCATCGCGCGCAGCCAGGCGAACTTCGCCGTCCTCGAGCGGTTCGTCGCCTCGCACCCCTGGATCCACTTCCTCGCGAAGGACGCGTCGTACCGGTCGAACACGTCCGTCTGCATGCGGCTCGACCTCGCGCCCGAGCAGGTGAAGAAGATGGTGAAGCTCCTCGAGGCGGAGAAGGTCGCCTACGACTGCGGCGCCTACAAGGACGCGCCTCCGGGGCTCCGCTTCTGGTGCGGCGCGACGGTGGAGACGTCCGACCTCGAGAAGCTCCTGCCCTGGCTGGAGTGGGCATACGAAGAGGTCCGGAAGGGCTAGGGCCAATGCCGAACGGTTAGCGGGTAACCGAAGGGGAATGTGGTCTCGGTAGGCCTGATCGGCTGAGCTGCCTCGGGCAGCCAAGTTCGGAGTGCAGCGATCGCCTGGGAGGGCGATCGCATGGTGCTGAGGCAGCCGGCCGGCAAGGTCGATCGTGGAGCCTTCGCCTGTTTCAGGCGTGCATCGACGCGGGCTGGGCCTTTGAGGAGCGAGAGTCATGAAGGTCGCGGTCCTTGCTTCGCACGAGGGCAGCACGTTGCAGGCGATCATCGACGCGATCCGCGAGGGCCGGCTCCCGCGGACGGAGCTCGCGCTGGTGATCAGCAACAACCCGGACGCGGGAGCGCTGCGGCGCGCCGCGGAGGCGCGCGTCCCGACCGCCGTCCTGTCCGGCCGCACGCACCCCGACCCCGAGCGGCTCGACGAGGCCATCCACGACGCGCTCGCGCGGCACGGGGTCGAGCTCGTGGTGCTCGCCGGCTACATGAAGAAGCTCGGGCCGAGGGTGCTCACCGCGTACACGAGGCGGATCATCAACACGCACCCGGCGCTCCTGCCGAAGTACGGCGGCAAGGGCATGTACGGGCTCCACGTGCACCGGGCCGTGGTCGAGGCGGGCGACAAGGTCACGGGGGCGAGCGTGCACTGGGTCGAGGCCGAGTACGACACGGGGCAGGTGATCGCGCAGGTCACGGTCCCGGTGATGCCGTCGGACACGCCGGAGGTGCTCGCCGAGCGGGTGAAGGCGTCCGAGCGCGAGCTGCTGGTCGAGACCGTGGACCGGCTCTCTCGCGGCGGGGTGGGGTGACGCCGCCGCAGCAGGTCATCGCCGCGCGCCGGGGGCGGTCGGCGCGGGATGAGGTGATTTGTCTCGCAGATCCGGCAGGCGCGACGGTCGCGCTCGCCGCGGGCGCTTCGATCTAGAATCCTGGAGCGCAACGGCCCGATGGACCCATGGCGCCCGCCCGGTGACGGCGGGTCCGCGCGGATCGTCTTTTCAGTGGAGGTCGGAGATGGCGGAGCGGAGGAGTCGGTACACGGACGCAGGCGTGGACTACGGCAAGGTCGACCCGCAGAAGGTGAGCGCGCAGGCGGCCGCCCGCGAGACGGCCTCCGCCCTCCAGAAGCTGGGGTTCGACGAGGTCGCCGCCTCGCGGGGGGAGTCGGCGTACGTGGTCGACGTGGGGCCGTTCTACCTGGCGTCGATCACCGAGTGCCTCGGGACCAAGGCCCTCATCGCGGACGCGATGCGCGAGCAGACCGGCCGATCCTTCTACGACGCCATCGCCCGCGACACGCTCGCGGCGGCCGTGAACGACCTCATCACGGTCGGCGCGCTCCCGATCTCGGTGCACGCGTACTGGAGCGTCGGGTCCGCGTCGTGGTTCGAGGACACGCAGCGCGTCGCGGACCTCATCCGCGGCTGGAAGGAGACCTGCGTCGAGTTCGGGGTGTCCTGGGGCGGCGGCGAGACCCCCGTCCTGAACGGCGTCGTGGTCCCCGGGAGCATCGATCTCGCCGCCTCCTGCGTCGGCATCATCGACCCGAAGAGCCGGATCACCCTGGGCGACGCGCTCGCGCCCGGGGACGCCATCGTCGTGCTGGAGTCGACGGGGATCCACGCGAACGGCGTCTCGCTGGCGCGGCAGCTCGCCACCTCGCTGCCGGGCGGCTTCGCCGAGAAGATCGACGACGGGCGCTCCTTCGGCGAGGCGCTCCTCGATCCGACGCAGATCTACTCGAAGGTGATGAGCGCCGTGTACGCCGCGGGCGTCTCCCCGCACTACTGCGTCAACGTCACGGGGCACGGCTGGCGGAAGCTGATGCGCTTCGGGGGCCCGTTCACGTACCGGTTCCACACGCTCCCGCGCGTGCCGCCGGTCCTGGCCTTCCTGCAGCGGCGCGCTGCGCTCGACGCCCGCGAGGCGTACGGGACGTTCAACATGGGCGCGGGGTTCGCGGTCTTCGTGCGGCCGCAGGACGCCGAGACCGTGGTGCGGGCCGCGCGCTCGTGCGGGGTCGAGGCCCTCCTCGCGGGGACGGTCGAGCAGGGCCCCAAGCGGGTCATCCTCGAGCCGCTGAACCTCGAGTACGGCGCAGACGAGCTCCAGCTCCGCGACGCGTGACGCGGAGGGTCGGCGGCAATCGATTGCTCCCTTGACTCTCCTGCGCGCCGGTGGGATAGCGATCGCACACTCTGCGTGCCATTCCCGCTCCCTGGAGGCTCCATGGCCACCTCGAGGTCCACGCTCGCGCTCGTCCGGAAGGTCCTCTCGCTCTGGCTCGCCGCCCTGCTCTCGGCGGGCGTCGCCGGCTGCAAGAAGGAGGACGATCCGACGCCCGGAACGGGGCCGACGATCACGACCCAGCCGGTCGCGCGCACCGCCATCGCGGGCGAGACCGCGACGTTCACGGTGGTCGCGAGCGGGGCGGAGCTCTCGTACCAGTGGAGCAAGGACGGCCTGGCGATCGAGGGGGCGACGTCGGCCTCCTACACCACCCCGGCCCTGGTCCTCGCTGACGACGGGGGGGAGTACACCGTCACCGTCTCGAACGCGGATGGCGAGGCCACGAGCGATCCGGCCGCGCTGACGGTGCTTCCGGCCGGGACCTTCATGGTCTACCGGGACGGGGTGGTCGGGAGCGGGTGGGAGCCGCAGGTCTGGACCGCGTGCGGCACGGACAACCCGAGCATGACGGCGCCGTTCGCCGGCCAGATCACCGCGTCGTTCGACCTGAGCTGCGCGCCGGGCGGGTGGACGGCGGGCATCTTCGGCCACTGGGGCACCAACTACGAGCTCGCGGGCCACGACCTGCTCACGTTCGAGATCGGGTCCGAGAGCGACGCCGGCATGGCGCAGCTCGGGGTCTGGTTCGAGCAGGACGACCAGAACAACAGGGTGCTCGACGTCGGTCCGGTGACCGCGGGGCGCCTCAACCGCGTGAACATCCGGCTCTCGGAGGTGGGGTTCGCCAGCCTCCGCCAGCTCGGCTGGTTCTTCCGGGCCGGGAGCGCGGGCCCGAAGTTCTACGTGAACAACGTGGCCCTGACGACCGAGGACCGGCCCACGACGCCGCCGGTCGTGTCCGGCCTCACGGTCACGCAGGTCGCCGACTTCTCCGCGACGCTCACCTTCACCACCGACCATGCCGCCACCGGCGCGGTCTCCGCCCAGACCGCGGGTGGTCCCGTCCTCGTCGCGGGCACGCCGAGCGGGACGGAGCACACGGTCACGCTCGACTCGCTCCAGCCCTCGAGCCTGTACCAGGTCAGCGTGGTCGCGACCGACGTCTGGGGCAACGCCTCCGCGCCGGCCACGATCGACCTCACCACGATCGCCCCCGACACCACGCCCGACGTCGCCGTCACCCTGGATCCGGCGCGCCCCGCGCCGATCTCGCCCTGGATCTACGGGATCAACGGCATCGAGGCCGCGGACGTCCCCCTCCTCACCCTCGAGCGGAGCGGCGGGAACCGGCTCACCGCCTACAACTGGGAGAACAACGCGTCCAACGCGGGCAGCGACTGGCAGTACTCCAGCGACTCGTACCTCGGCGGCGGGTCCACCCCGGCCGAGGTGGCGCGGCAGGTGATCGAGACCGCGCGCGAGCGCGGCGCCGCGAGCCTCGTCACCTTCCAGCTCCAGGGCTGGGTGTCGGCGGACAAGGACGGCGCCGTCGACATGGACGCGCCGCTCGCCACGCGCCTCGCCACGCGGTTCAAGGAGGTCGTGCCGAAGAAGAGCGCGGTCTCCGGCGCGCCCTTCACGACCACGCCGGACACCACCGACGCGTACGTCTTCATGGACGAGTTCGCCTGGACGCTCGACCAGCTCTTCCCCGGGGCGGACATCTTCGGGGCGAGCACGGCGCTCCCCACCTTCGTGAGCCTCGACAACGAGCCGGAGCTCTGGGATCACACGCACCGGGAGATCCAGGGGACGACCCGCGTCACCCCCGACGAACTGATCGCGAAGACCGTCGCGATGTCGAGCGCGCTCAAGGATCAGTTCCCCGAGGTGCAGCTCTTCGGCCCCGCGCACTACGGATTCATGGGGCTCTGGAGCTGGCAGGAGTCCCCGGGCCTCGGCGGCGGAACGAACTGGTTCACCGACAAGTACCTCCGCGACCTCAAGGCCGCGTCGGACGCTGCCGGGCGGCGGCTCCTCGACGTCTACGACTTCCACTGGTACGCGGAGGTCTACGACGCGGAGGACACCCGCATCACCGCGATGGACGGCGCCGACCTCACGGACGACCAGGTGCAGCTCATCGTCCAGAGCCCGCGCGCCCTCTGGGACCCGGACTTCGAGGAGACCGAGAACTCCAACCCGTGGGTCCAGAGCGTGCTGGGCGGCAACATCCAGATCCTCCCGCGCATCCAGGAGAAGATCGACGCGAGCTTCCCCGGCACGAAGATCGCGATCACGGAGTACGAGAGCGGCGGCTGGAACCACATCGCCGGGACGATCGCCCAGGCCGACAACCTCGGGATCTTCGGGGCGCAGGGGGTGTTCGCCGCCAACTTCTGGCGGCCGGGCGGCCCCCACGACTACGCGCTGGCCGGCTTCCGCGCGTTCCGCGGGTTCGACGGGGCGGCGGCGAGCTTCGGCGACACCTCCATCCCGGCGACGTCGAGCGACGTCTCCCAGGTCGCGGTGTACGCCAGCGAGGACAGCGGCAGCCCGGGCCGGACGGTCCTCGTCGCGATCAACCGGTCGAACGGCACCCGGAGGGTCTCGATCGACGGGCAGGCGTTCTCGGGCACGGCGACGCTCTACCGGATGACCGCGGCGTCGGCCCGCGCGCAGGTCAACGCCGGCCAGCGGGTGGCGCCGGTCCTGGTGGGTACGCAGCCGGTGAGCGGTACCTCGATGTTCGTGGCGCTGCCGCCGCTGAGCGTCACCACGATCGAGATCGAGTGACCCGCCGCAGGACGGTCCGAGGCCCCCGCTCCGGCGGGGCCTCGCGCCGCGCCTCTCGGGTCCGTCCGTCCGTCAGAACCCAGCCCAGTCCACCTCGGTCGGCAGGCGCGGCCCCCAGCTCTCGGGCCAGGCCTCGTGCTCGTGGTCCAGGCCGCACGGGAGGAAGCCGTACGGCGGCCGCTTCCCGGTGGTCTTGAAGAGGACGAGGATCGTCCGGGCGGAGTCGGGCGGCGCGATGCCTCCCTGGGCGTCGCGCACGTTTCGCATCAGCTCCTGCCAGCGGACGACGGAAGGCATTCGTCTGTGGGCTGCCCGCACCGGGTGGGCGCTCCCTCTCCTGGACGCTGAACGGCGCGCTCCGAATTCGTGACGCATCCGTACTTGGGGTACGTTGCGCGGGGCGTCAGCCGGGATCGAGCGGACCAGCAGCCCCCGCTCGCCCGGAGCCTGTCGAAGGGCGAGCGGGGTCGTTCACGAACGGGCGAGCGGCGCCGCCGGAAGGCGCGGCGCGCCCGGACCGATCACTTCGCGTCGGCGACCGGCGCCTCGTCGGCGGCCGTGAGCGCGATCTCGATGCGCCGGTTCAGGCTCCGGTTCGCGGCCGAGTCGTTGGGGGCGAGCGGCCGGAACTGGGAGTAGCCCGCCGCCGCGAGCATCTCCGGCGGGACGCCCTTCGCGACGAGGTAGCGGACGACCGCGATGGCGCGGGCCGTCGAGAGGTCCCAGTTGTCCTTGTACGGCAGGCCCTTCGAGACGCGGACGTCGTCGGTGTAGCCGGCGACGAGGACGTTCTTGCCCTGCAGGTCCTTGAACGCGCCCGCGACGGCGTCGAGCGCCTTGCGGCCGTCGGGGTTGAGGCGGGCGGAGCCGGAGGCGAAGAGGATCCGGTCCTTGAGCTTGACCGTCATCTTGTCCTTGAGCTGCGAGAGCTCGATCTGGCCCGCCTCGATCTGCTTCTGCAGGGAGCCGGCGAGGTTCTCGTACTCGGTGCTCTTCTCCACCAGCGCCGCGGTCTTGACCTGCAGCGCGTCGCGCGCCTCGGTCACGGCGGCGAGCTCCTTCTTCGCCTGCTCGAGCTGCGCCTGGAGCGCCTGCGCCTTGGCCTCGGAGCCCGCGGCCCACTCGGCGGACTCCTTGACCTTCGCCTCGGCGGCGGCGGCCTTCTCCTCGGCGGCCTTGGCCCGCGCCTCCGCGGCGTCGAGCCGGCTCTCGAGCCCGCCCACCTTGGCGGTGGCTTCCTTCAAGCGGGCGTCCGTCGCGGCGGCCTCGCGCTCGAGGTTCGTGTACTTGTTGACGCCGGCGCACCCCGTTGCTCCCACGAGGAGCAGCGTCGCCACGAAGGTCGTGATCCGAGTCATCTCTCGCTCCCTGCGTTTGTGGTCCAGAGGTACGCAAAGTACCGTGAACGCGGGGTGGGAGAAACGTCGGTCGTGGTACGGAGATGTGCGCGCGTGGCGCCGTTCAGCGGTAGAGCTCCCGCGAGAGCCGCGTCCGGTACGCGTCGGCGAGCTCCGACCGCGCGCCGACCACGTCGAAGAGCTGGACCATGAACGCGCGGGCCTCCTCGCCAGGGCCCTTGCGGTGGAAGCGCCGCACGACCTCGAGGAGCTCCTCCAGCGCGGCCGGGTACTCGCCCTTGCCCGCGAGCCCGCGGGCGAGCGCGAGGCGGGCCTCGCCGTCGGCGGGGTCGGCCTCGACCTTGCGGCGGAGCGCCCCGACGTCCTCGTCCGCGGGGGCGCTGGCGCGGAGG
>JAEYOU010000473.1 GCA_023411405.1 Pseudomonadota bacterium
GCGCGGCGCAGGCCTCCCGGAGGTGCGCGAGTCGCTCCGGCGTGAGCCGCAGCCGGGTCGGCCCGGCGAGCGGAGCTCCCGCGGTGAGCACGCGCTCCGACAGCTCCGGCGTGACGCCGACGACGAACAGGTCGAAGTCCTGCGAGCACGAGAGGAGCTCGTGGTCCTGGCCCGGCGCCCACCAGAGCAGATCGCCCGCGGCCACCGGCAGCGCGGCGTCGCCGGCGGCGAACGTCGCGGCGCCTGCCACGACGAGGTTCAGCTCCGGCTCGCGGTGAAAGTGGCGCGGCCGCTGGAACCGCGGCGCGTGTCGCCAGACCTGCGCGCGCGCCCGACCCATCATCGGAAACGGTTGATACAGCGCGCCGGTCATTGCCACGGGGCACCAGGGGCGACTTCTCACGGAATGCGAGGACGATCCGGCCGGAATGCTACCAAATGTGCGCTCCCGGCGGCTCCGTGTGCCACGGAGCTGCCCATCTGGAGGTGGAAGATGCCCTGGAGCATCCTGTGTGCGTCGATCGCGGGCCTGTCGCTGCTCGCCTGTGGACCGTCCGCGGAGCGCGCGGACCGCTCCGGCGTCTCGGCCGCGGCCGGCACCGGCCTGAAGGTGCAGTACCACACGTACTCCGGCGCGACCGGCAACCAGCTCTCACCGCTCATCCGCATCGTGAACGCGGGCGCGACCCCGGTCGCCCTGAGCCAGCTGACCGTCCGGTACTGGTACACGAAGGACGGGGCGCAGGCCCAGAGCTACTGGTGCGACTACACCCCGCGCGGCTGCGCCAACGTGAGGGCCCGGTTCGTGGCCATGCAGGCGCCGGTGGCGAGCGCCGACACCTACCTGGAGCTGTCGTTCACGCCCGGCGCCGGCAGCCTCGCGCCCGGCGCGAGCACCGGCGACGTCCAGAGCCGGATCGCCAAGAGCGATTGGTCCAGCTACGACCAGGCCAACGACTGGTCGTACGGCGGGACGAGGTCCTCCGTCGCCGACTGGGATCGCGTCACCCTCTACGACGGTGGCGAGCTGATCTGGGGCGTGGAGCCGGGCGGCCCGGCGCCGACCGACACCCAGGCCCCGACCGCACCGGCGAACCTCGTCTCCACCGGCAGCACGACCAGCGCGGTCTCGCTCGCCTGGAGCCCCTCGACCGACGACGTCGGCGTCACCGGCTACGACGTCTACTCCGGCGCGACGCGGGTCACGACCAGCACGGCCACCGCCGCGACGGTCTCCGGGCTCGCCCCGAGCACGACGTACACCTTCACCGTCCGGGCCCGCGACGCCGCCGGCAACACCTCGACGCCGAGCGAGGCCGTGACGGCGACGACGGGGTCGGCCTCCCGGTTCGAGCTCCTGTGGCAGGACGACTTCGACTCGTTCGACGGCGCGCGCTGGCAGCTCATGACGCACAGCTGGGACGGGAACCTGGCGACGTTCTCGACCGCGAACACCCGGTTCCAGGACGGGATCCTCAGCCTCCTCCTCACCCGCGAGCCCTCGGACACGGTGAAGCCCTTCCGCGGCGTGGAGATGCGCTCGAGGGAGACGCTCACCTACGGGAAGATCGAGACCCGCGCCCGGTACGCGCGCGGCTCGGGCGTCGTCTCGGGGACGGTGCTCATCTACACGCCCTGGCCGCCGGACAGCTGGAACGAGCTCGACATCGAGTACCTGGGCGCGTTCGCGGATCGCATGCAGTTCAACGCGATGGTCTGGATGGGCGGGCAGCCCGTGACGCCGACCCAGTTCCCGCAGACGGTCTCGCTCGGCTTCGACGCCGCGGCCGACTTCCACGTCTACGCGATCGAGTGGACGCCCACGATCGTCCGGTTCACGGTGGACGGCGCTGTCCGGGCGACCTGGTCGTCGGAGATCGCCCGCATGACGCTGCCGCAGAACATCCTGCTCACGATCTGGGCCTCGAACGCGTCCGGCTGGGCGGGGCCGATCCTGTCGAGCAGCGCGCCGACCCAGGCCGACTTCGACTGGATCCGCGTCTACCGGTACCGCCCGTAGGCGAACGAGGCTCGCCGCAGCGAAATACCCCAGGGCGCGGAGGCCACGCTTCGGCTATGTTCCGGACAAACCAGACACGGGAGCTCGGGCGACCGGGCTGAGAGGGCGGCAGCGCCGCCGACCGTACGAACCTGTCCGGGTAATGCCGGCGGAGGGAGGATGGATGTCCAGCAGCGATCTCGCCGTCTCGTCGTTCGGCGCCGGTGAAGCGGCGCCGACGCTCCTCGAGGCTCCCCCCCGGCAGCTCGGGTTCAGGGACCAGGTCGTCCTCTGGTGGAACCTCGGGGTGACGCTCACCATCCCGGTCGCGGCGGCGTTCGTCCTCCAGCCGTTCCCCGGGCTCCCGCCGCTCAGCCTGGGCGCGGCGGTCGCCGCGATCGCGCTCGGCGCGGTGCTCGGCTCCATGGTCCTCGGGTGGGCCGCGGTCCCGGGGGCCGACACCGGCGCGCCGGCGATGGTGGTCCTCCGCGGCCTCCTCGGGCGGCGCGGCTCGTGGATCCCCTCGGCGCTCAACGTCGCGCAGTGCGTCGGCTGGGCCGCGGTGGAGATCCTCATCATCGGCAACGGCGCGGCCCGCATCTTCCCGGGCGTGCCGCGCGCCGCGTTCCTCGTCGCCGCCGGCGTCGCCGCGACCGCGCTCGCGGTGCGGCCGCTCGGGTTCATCCGCGAGCTGCGGAAGTACGCCGTGTGGCTCGTGCTCGCCGCGTCGGCCTACCTCTTCCTCCAGGTGCTGCGCCGCGGGATCGTCCCGCCGCCGGGCGGCGCGTGGACCCAGTTCTGGCCCGCGGTGGACCTCGTCGTCGCGCTCCCCATCTCCTGGGCGCCGCTCGCGGCCGACTACGCGCGCCACTCCCGGACGCCCAAGAAGGCGTTCGGCGGCGCGGCCGCCGGGTTCGGACTCGCCGCGATCGCGTACTTCCTGCTCGGCGTGTTCGCGGTGACGGCGATCCCGGGGGCGGCGAAGGATCCCATCGGCGCGTTGCTCTCGGTCCAGGTCGGCGCCATCGCGGTCGCCGTGCTCGTGCTCGACGAGCTCGACGAGGCGTTCGCGAACCTCTACTCGACCGCCCTCTCCGCCCAGAACGTCCGCCCGCGCGTCGATCGGCGCACCGCGGTGATCGCCGTCGGCGCCGTGGCCACTCTTCTCGCCCTCGCGATGGACGTCACGCAGTACGAGAGCTTCCTCTTCCTCATCGGCTCGGTCTTCGTGCCGCTGTTCGCCGTGCTGCTCGTGGACTACTTCGTCCTGGGCCGCCGGCGCGGCTGGAACGTCGGCCCGGACGCCCCGGGCCGGCCGCTCATGGCGGTCCCGTGGGCGCTCGGGTTCGTCGCGTACCAGCTCCTCAACCCCGGGACGGTGCCGGGGTGGTCGGACGCGTGGCGGGCGGTCCAGGCCGCGCTGGGCTTCACGCCTCCGCTCTGGGCGTCGGCGTCCATCGGCGCATTCCTCGTCGCGGCGGCGGCGACGCTCGTGGTGGGGCCGCTCGACCGGCGGCGCGCGGCGGCAGGGGAAGGGGCGGCGTCGACGAGGCGGTAGCCGCGCGCAGCGCTCGCGGCTGCCGGCCGGCGGACCACGGAGGGCGCCGAGCCCTCCAGCCATCCGACGATCCTCCGCCACGCCTCCTCGGTCTCGAGCACGTTCCCGTGGCCCGCCCCGGGCACGAGCACCAGCTCCCTGGGGCCGGCCAGCGCGTCGTGGATCCGCCGGGCGTGCGCAGGCGGCACGAAGCGGTCGTCCGCTCCGTGCAGGATCAGGGTGGGGACCGTCACGCGGCGCGCAGCCCCGGCGGTGTCCGCGCCGTCGACGCGCATCGCCCCGAGCTCCTCCGCCGCGCGGAAGGTGGAGGAGAGGACGAGCTGGGCGATGAGCTTGGGGAGCCGCTCGCGGACCACCCGCCGCATCGAGGAGAACGCGGAGATGGCGATCACCTCCTCGATCCGCGGGTCGTCGGCCGCGCCCTGGATGGCGACCGCCCCGCCCAGCGAGACCCCCATCACGACGACCCGATCGGCGCCGAGGAAGTCGATCACCCGTGAGAGATCGCGACGCTCCCAGTACCCGAACGTCGAGTACGCGCCGCCGGAGGTGCCGTGGGCCCGGCTGTCGTAGACGAGCACGTCCCATCCGAGCGGCACGAGCCGCGCCGCCACGCGCAGGCCCTCCGACCGGTTCTGGTTGCGACCGTGGAGGAAGATGACCGTGCCCCGGGAGGCCGCGGCAGGGAACAGCCACCCTTCGAGCGTGACGCCGTCGCCGGGGATCGTGACCGGCCGGTGGAGCAACGCCGGCGGCGCGCCGGGCCGGGAGTGGCCCGGGACGAGCATCATCCGGGCCCCGAGGGTCGCGGAGTAGCAGCCGGAGGAGAGCGCGGCGACGACGACCACGAGCGCGCCGCGAGGGAGGCGCATCCTCCGACGATGGGCGCGGTGCGCGCCGGGCGGCAGCCGCTCTCCTGGGGCGCCACCTCCGGCCGCCCGGCGGCGTGACCGCGCCGGGATGGGCGCGCCCTACCCGGTCGGTCCGGCCGCCGAACCTCCCGAGAACACGCGGCGAACTCGGCTGCTTGCCCTCCCGTGCGGCGTTGCACTAGAGGTAGCAGCTCGCCACCTCGGCCGGCCGGCGCCCGCGCGCCACCCATCGAACGGAAGGACGTCATGCCCGTGTCAGGACGCGCATCTCTCCAGCTGCTCGCCACCCTCGCCGCGCTCACCCTCGCCGGCTGCGGCGCGGAGCTCTCGGCGCCGGAGCGCGCCTCGGGACGCGGCGCCACGGCCGCCGCGTCCAGCGCCCTCGCCGTCGGCGCCGACGTCTCCGAGATCCCGTTCGCGCAGAGCAAGGGCGTCGTGTACGCGGACACGAACGGCGCCACGGGCGACGGCATGCAGATCCTCCGGAACCACGGCTACACCTGGGCCCGCATTCGCGTGAACGTGGACCCGGAGTCCACCGACTACGCCCTCTTCACCGATCTGGCGTACGCCACCCGCGCCGCCGTCGCCGCCAAGCAGAAGGGGTTCAAGGTCCTCGTGGACTTCCACTACTCGCACTGGTGGGCGGACCCCGCGAACCAGTGGAAGCCGACCACGTGGTCCGGCGACTGGACCGCGGACGCGGTCCGGAACCGGGTCTCGACCTGGACCCGGACCGCCATGACCACCCTCGTCAACGCCGGGGCGACCCCGGACATGGTCCAGATCGGCAACGAGATCACGAACGGCCTGCTCTGGGATCTGGGCGGGCCGTACCGGAGCGGCGGCTCCTGGCGGAACCTGGCCTCGTTCGTCAACGCCGGGATCAGCGCGGTGAAGCAGGTGAGCAGCTCGACCCGGATCCTCCTCCACCTCGACTCGGGCGGCTCCTGGTCGACGACCAGCTACTGGATCTCCAACTTCATCGCCGGCGGCGGCGCGTGGGGCAGCGTCGACGCGATCGGGTTCTCGTACTATCCGATGTGGCAAGGCTCCTTCGCCGATCTGGAGGGCGTCCTCGGCGGGATGCGCGCGAGCCACTCCGCCAAGGAGGTCTGGATCGTCGAGACGGCCTGGTACTGGACGCAGAGCGCCGCGGGCTACGGAGGCCCCTACCCCCAGACGCCGGACGGCCAGCACCAGTTCCTCCGGGAGCTGGCCGGCGTCCTCGCGAGGCACGCCAACGTGAAGGGCGTCTTCTACTGGGGCGCGGGCTGGGCGGTGACCTGGCGGTGGCTCCGGGCGCCGGGGTGGTCGAACGACGACGCCGCCACGCGGTCCCTGTTCGACTGGAACGGCCGGGCGACGAAGGGCATCGACGGACTCGGCGGGACCGCGCCCATGCCCACCACCTACGTCCTGACCGTCGGCGTCGCGGGGAACGGCGCGGTCTCGCCCGCCGCCGGATCGCACGCCTACCCGAGCGGCACCGTCGTCACCTTGACCGCGGCGCCGGCGAGCGGCGCGACCTTCGCCGGCTGGAGCGGGGCCGTGACCGGGACGGCCAACCCGGTCACCGTGACGATGACCGGCGACAAGGCCGTGACCGCAACGTTCTCCGCGACCGGCGGCGGAGGGGCCCCCTGCGCCAACCCGGTCACGATCACCGGCGGCCAGAGCGGCAGCTTCAACACCACCGGGGCGGTGTGCCTCCGGACCACGTCGACGGTCCAGGGCTGGGGCTGCGCGAACTTCGACGGCCGGACGGTGCGCGTCAACGGCGGTGCCGCGGCCGCGACCTGCGGCGGCGGCCCGCTGCCGCTCGGGAAGCTGGCGGACGGGTACACGTACTTCGCCATCAGCGCGGGCTCCTACCCCTGGGCCTCCCTGTACTATTGGTGACCCGTCCCAGAGGTCCGGCGCACGGACCATGGTCCGCAGCATGCGCGGCGTCCCGCCGGCCCTCGCTCGCGCGCTCACGAAGCGCATCGAGGCGCGTCCGAGGGCTGGCGAGACCACGCGGGCCGCGCACACGCTGCGGATGGCGCCGCGGAGGTGAACGGGGGCGTTCGGAGGGCGAGCGCCTCCACCGAGCGCGCTCGTGCTCGCGAGGATGAGCGTGTGCGCCGTCGCGTCGAGCCTCAGCTGCTCGCGCAGGAGACGCCGAACCTCACGCGCATGAGGTAGGTGCCGAGCGGGAAGATGGCTGTCTTGTCGCCGCCGCAGTACTTCACCAGCGCGTTGCGGTGGCGCTCGAGGAAGCTCAT
>JAEYOU010000507.1 GCA_023411405.1 Pseudomonadota bacterium
GGTCCGCGCCGCGGCCGGCCGGTCAGGTCGGACGGTCGAGGATCTCGCGGACGCGCGCCTGCAGCACCGCCGGCGTGAACGGCTTCTGGAGGAAGTGCGCCCCGTCGGCCCCCGCGCCCAGCCCGTCGCGCGCGTACCCGGAGACGAGCAGGACGCGGAGGCCCGGGCGCGCGCGGCGGAGCTCCGCCGCGAGGACGGTGCCGCTCGGGCCCGGCATGACGACGTCCGTGACGAGCAGGTCGAGCTTCGACCGGGCCGTCCGCGCGAGGGCGAGGGCCTCGGCCGCGTGCCCCGCGACGAGGACGCGGTACCCGGCGCCCTCGAGCGCGCGCACGGTCACGCTCCGGACCTGGGGATCGTCCTCCACCACCAGCACGGTCTCGCTGCCGCGCGGCGCCCCACCGCTCGGCACGGCGTCCGGGGAGATCGCGCGGTGCGTGCGCGGGAACGTGATCTCGAACCTCGTCCCGCGCCCCGGCTGCGTGTCGACGCGGATCCGCCCGCCGCTCTGGGTCACGATCCCGTGCACCGTGGCGAGCCCGAGCCCCGTGCCCTTCCCCTGCGGCTTCGTGGTGAAGAACGGCTCGTAGAGGTGCGCCTGGACCTCGGGCGACATGCCGACGCCGGTGTCCTGGACGGCGAGCAGCACGCGGTCCTCGCCGGGAGCGGCGTCCGGCGCGCCGGAGGCCGGGAGGTTCCGCGTCTCGAGGGTGAGGAGGCCGCCGTCCGGCATCGCGTCGCGCGCGTTCACGCAGAGGTTGAGGAGCACCTGCTCCATCTGCACCGGGTCGCACCAGACGGGCCAGAGCCCCTCGTCGGCCCGCACCGAGACCGCGACGTCCTCGCGCAGCGTGCGGCGGAGGAGCCGCTCGGTCGCGGCGACGACCGCGTTCAGGTCGAGCGCCTCCGGGGCCGCCCGCTGCTTGCGGGCGAAGGTGAGGAGCTGCCGCGTGAGGTCGCGGGCCCGCAGGCCCGCCGCGGCGATCTCGGTCACGGACTCCGGGTCGGCGGGCCGGCCGGCGGCGAGGTCGTCCCGGAGCTCGTCGCTGCAGCTCAGGATCACGGTCAGCAGGTTGTTGAAGTCGTGCGCGATGCCCCCGGCGAGCTGGCCGATGCTGTCGAGCTTCTGCGCCTGCTGGACCTGCTGCCGGAGGCGGTCGCGCTCGGCCTCCGCGCGCTTCCAGTCGCCGATGTCCCTGCCGACGGCCAGGATCACGGTCCGCCCGCGCAGCGTGAGGAGGCGCGCCGAGACGAGGGCGTCGACCGTCCCGCCGCTCTTCGTCCGGAACCGCACCTCGAGGTTGGAGACGGCCCCGCGGGAGCGGAGCTCCCCGGTCAGACGCTCCCGATCGGCCGGATCGTCCCAGATGCCGAGCGCGCTGGCGCGGCGGCCGACGGCCTCTGCCTCCGGCCAGCCCACGAGGCGCGTGAAGCCCTGATTGACGGCCAGGAACGTCCCCTCCTCTGCGTCGCTCAGCGCGATGCCGTCCGGGGTCGTCTCGAACGCGATCCGGAACAGCTCCTCGCTCTCCCGGAGACGCTCGGCCTGCTCGCGCGCGAACCGCTCGTACGCGATCCGCCGGCGCAGCGCCCGGCGCTCTGCGAAGGCGGCGGCGATCGTCCCCGTCGCGAAGCAGGCGAAGAGCGCCAGCAGGGCCGCGGCACCGCGGCGCCAGCCCCGCAGCACGTGGTCGCGCGCGAGGCCCGTGACCACGTAGAGCGGGTAGCGCCCCACCTTCGAGTACGCGTACACCCGCCGAACGCCGTCCAGGCCGGAGGTGGTCTCGTAGACGCCCGCGTCTTGCCCGGCGCGGACCAGGGCCTGGAGCTCTGCCGACGCGGCCCGGGTGCCTATCTCGACGGGGAGGGGGTGATGGGATGCAAGGAGGGACAGGTCCGCGAGCCGGAGCGTGACGGTCCCCTCCGGTCCCAGGTCCACCCGCGAGAGCATCCCGGAGAGCTCGTCGAGCTCGACGGCGGCGCTCGCCACCCCGCCGAAGGATCCGTCGGTGCGCGAGATCCTCCGTGCGAGGACGAGCACGAACCGATCGATGAGCCTCCCCCGGATCGGCCCGGAGAACTGGAGGGGCGCGGCGGGATCGTCCCGCAAGGTCTGGAAGTAGGACCGGTGGCTCACGTCCACGGGCGACGGCAGCCGCGGCGCGCTCCAGCGGGCCATGCCGTCGGCGTCCACGATCCGCAGGCCCATGGCCGCGGGCGCGCGGAGGCGCTGCCGCGCGAGGAAACGTTCGGTCTCGGCCTGGTCGAGCCCGCCCTTCGCGAGGCCCCGCTCCACCTCGTCGGCGACGGCGTGGAGCGCGAGGTCCACGCTGTCGAACGTCGCCAGCAGCCGTCCCGCGAGCAGGTGCGCCACGTTCTCCACCTGCCGCGTCGCCTCGGCCAGCTCGTGCCTGCGGAACTGGAGGAGGGTGCCCGCGACGAGCAGGGCGACGAACAGGTTCAACGCGACGGCGGCCGCGACGAGGCGCCCGCCCGGCGCCATCCCGTGGCCGCCGGCACGCGCGGCGTCGGCGTCGGCGAGGTCCCCCGGAGCGTTCACGGCCCGTAGCGTTCCACATGGGACAGCCCGCTGCAAAGACACGCTCGCAGCCGGTGTGCGACGACGGCGCCGGGAAGAGCACCCGCGCGGTCAGACGGCGAACGACTCGCCGCAGCCGCAGCTCGACTTCACGTTCGGATTCCGGAACACGAACCCGCTCTGCATGAGGGTGCGCTGCCAGTCGACGACGGTCCCGTCGAGGAACGGCGCGCTCTTCGGATCGACGAACACCCGCCCGCCGTCGCGCTCGAACACCTGATCGCGGTCGGACGGCGCGGCCTCCCAGTCCACCACGTAGGAGAGGCCGGAGCAGCCGCCGCCGCGCACCCCGAGCCGGAGACCGCCCAGCAGGGTCCCCTTCTGCTCGGCGAGGGTCCGGAGGTGGCGGGCCGCGTCTGCGCTCAGCTCGAGGTTGGTCATGCGCTCGGTTCCTTAATCGCCCGCCCCGGGCTCCGCAGCGTCGAGCGCCTGCACGTCCGGCGCCAGCTCCCGCAGCCGCTTCACCTTCTCCACGAACAGCCGGACCACGTGGTCCACCTCCTCCTCGGTGTTGAAGCGGCCCAGGCCGAACCGGATGGACGCGTGCGCGAGGGCGTCGGAGACGCCCATGGCGCGGAGCACGTACGACGGCTCGAGCGAGGCGCTCGTGCAGGCCGAGCCCGCGGAGACCGCGACCTCGCGGACCGCCATCATCAGCGCCTCGCCCTCGACGCCCGCGAAGCTCACGTTGAGGTTGCCCGGGAGCCGGTGCTCGAGGCTGCCGTTCACGGTCACGCCGTCGAGCCCGGCGAGGAGACCGGCGCGGAGCCGCTCGCGGAGCGCGAGGAGCCGCGCCGGCTCGGAGGCGAGCGCCGCGCGCGCCAGCTCCGCCGCCCTCCCGAAGCCGACGATGCCGGGCA
>JAEYOU010000517.1 GCA_023411405.1 Pseudomonadota bacterium
GAGGCGGCCGTGTGCGGACGGCCGCCCGTGGCCCGGACCTTCGAGCCGACCGCCGCCGGCCGGGCGCCGCTCGTCGAGCGGCTCGCCCGCTTCCGGAACCTGTACCGGGCCGTGGCGCCCGTCTTCCGGGCGAGCTAGGCACCACCACGCGGGGGCCCCCGCGGCCCGAGTCTCACAATCGCAGCGACGAGAGCACGATGGAGGAGCGCACATGACGAGCTATTTCTCGGAGATCCCGGCCATCCCGTACGAGGGGGCCGACAGCAAGAACCCCCTCGCGTACCGCTACTACCAGAAGGACCGGATGGTGCTGGGCAAGCGGATGGAGGACCAGCTCCGGTTCGCGGTCGCGTACTGGCACACGTTCTGCGGCAACGGCAGCGACGTCTTCGGCACCGCAGGCACGATCGACCGGCCCTGGTTCCACGGCGACCCGCTGGAGGCGGCGAAGCGCAAGGCCGAGGCGGCGTTCGAGTTCGTGACCAAGCTGGGCGTGCCCTTCTACTGCTTCCACGACCTCGACGTCGCGCCGGAGGGCGCGACGCCGCGCGAGACGCAGAAGAACGTCCAGACCATCGTCGAGGAGCTCGCGAAGCACCAGCAGCGCACCGGCGTGAAGCTGCTCTGGGGCACGGCCAACCTGTTCTCGAACCGGCGCTTCACCGCCGGCGCGGCCACGAACCCGGATCCCGAGCTGTTCGCGATGGCGGCGACGCAGGTGAAGGGGGCGATGGACGCGACCCTGAAGCTCGGCGGCCAGAACTACGTCCTCTGGGGCGGGCGCGAGGGCTACGAGGGCTTCGTCAACACGGACCTGAAGTCCGAGCTCGACCAGGCCGGGCGGTTCCTCAACCTGGTGGTGGAGTACAAGCACAAGATCGGCTTCAAGGGCACGATCCTCATCGAGCCGAAGCCGGCGGAGCCGTCGAAGCACCAGTACGACTTCGACACCGCCACCGTGTACGGCTTCCTGTGCAAGTACGGCCTCGAGAAGGAGGTCAAGGTCAACATCGAGAACAACCACGCGACCCTGGCCGGCCACTCCTTCGAGCACGAGCTCGCGATGGCGTTCGCGCTGGGGATCTTCGGATCGGTGGACATGAACCGGGGCGACCCGCTGCTCGGCTGGGACACGGATCAGTTCCCGAACAACGCCGCCGACATGCTCCTGCCGCTGTACGTCATCATGAAGAACGGCGGCTTCACGACGGGCGGGTTCAACTTCGACGCCAAGGTCCGCCGCCAGTCGATCGACGCGGCCGATCTCTTCCACGCGCACGTGGGGGCGATCGACGTCACCGCGCGCGCGCTGCTCGCGGTCGAGCGGATCCTCGAGGACGGGAAGCTCGAGGAGGCGGTGAAGGAGCGGTACCGCGGCTGGACAGGGCCGCTCGGGAAGGAGATCCTGTCCGGCAAGGCGTCCCTGGAGTCGCTCTCGCAGCGCGTGCTGGAGCGGAACCAGGACGTCGCGCCGGTCTCCGGCCGCCAGGAGGCGCTCGAGAACCTCCTCAACCGGTACGTCTAGCCCGTTCGACGCGAGAGAGCCCGACCGTGCCCCACCAGATGACCGGCGACCAGAGCCTGCTCAAGCGGATCAACCGCATGGCCCTGGTCCGGCTGGTGAAGGCCGAGCCCGGGCTCTCGCGCGTCGATCTCGCGAGCCGCACCGGCCTCACCAAGACGACCGTCGGGATGCTGGTGCAGGAGCTCATCGACGAGGGCTGGCTGCACCAGAGCGCCCCGGCGGAGGTGCAGGGCGTCGGGCGGCGGCCGCTGCCGCTCACGCTGGACGGCGATCGCATCGGCCTGCTCGGCGCCGAGATCGGCGTCGACTACATCAACGTCGTCGCGTGCAACCTGAAGGGCGCGGTCCTCCAGGCGCGCTGCGTCCCGTACCGGCACAAGGACGTGGGGCGCACGCTCAAGGCGCTCGCCGCCATGGTGGCGCGCGCCCACTCCGAGGTCGCCGGGTCCGGCCGCCGCGTCCTCGGCCTCGGCCTCGGCGTCCCGGGCACGATCGACGTGAAGGACGCGGTCCTCCGCTTCGCGCCCAACCTCGGCTGGCACGGGGTCAAGATCGAGCAGCTCGTCTCCGCGCGCCTCGGTGAGGCGGGCTGCGGCGGGCTCCCGATCATGGCCCTGAACGAGGCCAACGCCTCGGCCCTCTCCGAGTACGTGTTCGGCGCCGAGCCGCACGCCGGGCCGCTCGTGTACCTCGCCATCGGCGTCGGCCTGGGCGCCGGCGTCGTGCTCTCGGAGCGGCTGTTCCTCGGGCACGACGGCATCGCCGGTGAGGTGGGGCACACCATCCTCGAGCGCGGCGGGCCGCGCTGCGCGTGCGGCCGGCGCGGCTGCGCCGAGACGTTCGTCTCCCAGCGGGCGGTGAGCCGGGAGCTGACCGGCAAGGACGAGCCGGTCCTCTCGATCGCCGAGCTCCAGGCGCGGCTCGCCGCCGGAGACCGGGCGGCGCTGAAGGCGGCGCGCAAGGCGGGCGAGTACCTCGGCGTGCTCCTCCAGAACCTCGCCAACGTCTACAACCCGGGGATCGTCGTCCTCGGCGGCCCGCTGGTGCAGCTCGGGGCGCCGTTCGTGGACGCGGCGCGGACGTCGATGGAGGCCAACGCCGGCCGCTACGACTTCCACCGCCACGCGGTCCGCGTCTGCCGGTTCGGCATCGACGCGTGCGCGATCGGCGCCGCCGGCGCGGTGTTCCAGCGGTTCCTGCACTCGGTCGAGGCGCACCCCGCGCCCCCGCGGCGGCGGGCGCGGCTCGCGGCGGCCGGGTAGGGAGGTCCGGGC
>JAEYOU010000550.1 GCA_023411405.1 Pseudomonadota bacterium
ACCTTGCCCCGTACCCCAAAACCAAATATAGATAAAATTTGTCATATTTTAATTGTATGATGTCCGATCCTATCTTTCAAGAGCAAGTTAACCTTACTATACAAAAGTGAAAACCGGCTTTGCTTGCCATTCATCCCCGGCTTTGCTAGAATAGCGGGTAGCGAAAGTTTCTCCGGAGTGACAATCATGACAATGAACAATTACGATGTCATCTACATCGACGATGAGCCGACGATGACGGATATCTTCAACCAGTTCGTCAATTTCAAATTCAAGCATTGGCGGGCTGTGTCGTACACCAACTCACAAGAACTGTACGACAAAATTAAAGCCAATGAAATTTCAGCGGTCGTGTGGATTGTGGATATCATGATGCCGCAAAAGAATGGGACCGAGATTGCCGCGGCCGTGAACGCAGAATGCGAGCCGGGCACCGTCATTCTGGGATACACGGCGCTTGATACGCACACTCTGGAAACCAAACCCGAATACCGCGACGGATTGAAGCACTTTACGAAGATTATGAACAAACAGGAAAACTTCGTCAACCTGCTGGATCTTGTCGATGTGTGGGTGAAGAAATAACCTGCGTTGGGCAAAATAGCTGGTGTTTTCAGCGTATATGTGCCGAAAACACCAGCTATTTTCTTTAATTAGCCTGTTTCCGCTCATGCTACAATAAAGTTAATCGCTTCCACAGGGAGTCTGCTGCCCATGAATGCAGAGCTTGAGAAAGGATCCATGCTCAACCAGCGCTATGAGATCACCCGGCTGATGGGCCGAGGGAACTTTGGCGTGGTGTATGAAGCACGCTGCCTTCCGGTTACCGCCGGTGCGCATGATCCGCAGCCGCCGACTATGCCAGCACAGGTTGCGATCAAGCAGATGCCGGAGCAGAGCATCATGGACTGCGAGCGCCAGGCGGATGTGCGCGAGCTGCTGCGGCACCCGGCCATTCCACGCATTTATGATTATTTTGCTGATGGCGGCTGTGCTTACCTGGTCTCCGAGCTGATCACCGGCTGGGATCTGGAAACCGTGCTGGAACGGCAAAAGGGCTTTTTGCCAGAGAAGGTGGTGCGTGACTGGGCCATCCAGTTATGCAGCTTCCTGGATTATCTCCACACCCACCCGTATTATCCGATGATCTTCCGCGATCTGAAGCCCAGCAACCTGATGGTTGACCGGGCAGGCCACATTCACGCGGTCGATTTTGGCCTGGTGCGCATCTTTCCGCCCGGTTTCTTGCAGCAGCCCCAGCCCCCATTTGAATATCTGTGGAAAGGGCTGGCATTTGGCACGGAGGGCTACTCCGCCCCAGAGCAGTACGAAGGGTTCGCCCGCCCGCAAAGCGATATCTACGCCCTGGGCGCCACCCTGCACTACCTGCTCACCCGCCGCGACCCAGGTAAAAACCCGCCCTTCTCCTTCGATAAGCACCCGGTGCACTCGCTCAATCCGTCCGTTTCACCGGCGCTGGAAGAGATCGTTATGCGCGCCGTAGATCTGGATATCACCCAGCGCTATGAGACAGCCATCGAAATGCAGGCCGCGCTTTCAGCACTGCTCGCATTGGCATGAAGCGCCCGACCAGCCGCGATGCGCGGGCGATCAGCGTGTAATATGACGCAGATTTGTTCCCGGAGACCGGTAACGGCGGTAGTAATGCGATGGGGTCAGCAGAGTAATTCCACGGTTCACCCAGGGAATGCGCATGGCCAGGCTGAAGAAGAAATAGCCTACGGCAATAGCCAGCAGTTTGAAGGGATACTGTAATATCGTTTCTATCAGCGTGCCTTTCCACCCGGCAGTCTGTACCAGCCAGCGCGCCAGCCAATCCAGCAGCAGGGCGGCCAGGGGAATGTTAGCCAGGTAGAACAGGATCGCGCCCAGCGGATAGCTGGCCTCCACGGCCTGCTGCGGGCAGAAGTTATAGCAGCGCGTGCAAGATTCACACAAGAAGGTCCAGTAAGGTCGTGGCGGTTCTTTACCCCGCATGCGGATGCCCTGGACCGGGCAAGACTGCGCGCACAAGCCGCAGCCGTTGCAGCGCTGGTTAGCATAGAACAGTTTAGCCAGGAAGAAGCGCCCCATTACCAGGTAGATGAAGGTCACCGGCAGCAGCAGGATGCCAAAGAGCAGCGGCAGCAGGCTTAAAAAGCGGCGCTTCCCGGCCAGGATTGCCAGCAGGAAAGCATCTGCTACCGGGCGCGCCCGCGCCAGGATGGCCTCTGCCTTTTCCTGCGTGTAACCCGGGATGAGCGGCGTCCAGGAGACGGGCAAATCCAACCCGCGCGCGCCCATCACTCGGTAGCCCTTCAAGGCCAGGATCAGCGCCAGAAGATAAGCGCCGCTGCCCTCCAAGCCGGGGATCAAGGTCGAGCCAAAGATCATCCCGGCGCGGGTCAGCAGGGTGAAGGCGCTGCGGCCGTTTCCGCGCGGCAGCCGCAGCGCAAAGGCGATCATCGCCCAGGGCGCGCAGAAGGCATGAGTTGGGGAAAGCAGGCCGATCAACTGGCCCGGACCGGTCAGGTCTGTGGGTTGAGCCGCGTCGATGGTCACCGCACGCGCAGACAGCCCCTGTTGTTGAGCCGTCTCCGCCATCCATAATGCTGTACGGTAGGTGTTGCCGGTTCCGGAGAAGAAATAGAGTAGCACATCAGTATAGGCCATCGCTTTGCATCCTTTATGTTCAGGGAAGAAGCAACTGGATCAGAGCATCACTCAACCAGGTCACATATTGATCTTCCGACCAGCCCAGATCCTGCGTGAGCAGGTCGAACACTTCGCCACTGGAAAGCGCCCAAACGGACACGCTGGCCTGGTTGGGAAGCGGCATCTCACGCACCGGGCTGAGCCGCTCGATCATTTGAACAAAAAACTTCATTCCACCCAGGCGTTCTTGCAAAAGTCGCGCCTGGATTGCAGCGATCTCTGGGTCCGTTTTGGCCGTGGCCCGTAGCAGGGCAAATACCGGGCTCATCCGCCGCATGATCTGGT
>JAEYOU010000590.1 GCA_023411405.1 Pseudomonadota bacterium
CGCCCGGAGCGCCTGCGCGAGGGCGGCGGCCTCCACCGCCAGGGCGCCGGAGACGGCGCCCGCGCTGCGCGCCTCCTCGAGCGCCTTCCCCAGCTCGCGCAGGGACGCCGGATCGCCCGCGTCCGCCTCGACCGCCGCGGCCGCGAGGGCGGCCAGGAGCTCCGGTGCCTTGGGACCCGCCATGTCGCGCGCTCCGTTCAGAGTGTGTCGAAGGCCATCACGCCGCCGAGGTACCCCGGCACGTCGACGGTCACCACGCGGGTCTCGTCGGAGGAGAGCGCCGCCTTCACCACCGCCGGATCGGGCACCTCCGGCGGGCACCAGTGCTTCACGAGCCCGAACCGGCGGCCGCTCATCGACACGAACCGCGAGAGGACGTTCATCACCTCGGCGAGGTTCTCCCGGAGCGACTCCTCCAGCATCCCCTTCTCGACGTCCTCCTTCACCGCGCCCGGGGGCACGAGCGTGAGCGAGGCCGCGAGCGAGCCCGCGAGCGGGAGCTCGAACAGGACCGCGAGCTCCTGCACCGGCTGATCGCTGCGGTAGAGCCCGACCGCGACGGGCGTGTGCGGCGGGGTCTCCGCCGGACGCAGGCGCACCTCCCGCTGCACCAGCCCCTGGAGCATCTTCTCGAGTTCTGCGTTGGGGGGGAGCGGGACGATGCGCATGGTCAGCCCTCCGCGTGCGGCCGGGGGAAGACGAGGAGGAGCGCGACCGCGATGCCGCCCGCGCGGAGCCGGGCGACGCGGACCGCGGTGTGCTCGGTCGGCTGTGCCGGGCCGTGAAAGAAGACCGGGAGGCCCATCGTGAGCGACCCGACCTTCTCCCGGATCCTCCCCTTGAAGCCCCCCGCGACGATGTTGACGATCTCGCAGAACGCGTCCGCCATCTCCGGCGCGGCGAGCGGCGGATCCGCCTCGCCCATGCCCATGAGCCCCTTCGCCAGCGCCTGGCAGCCGGCCTCGCCGGCGGCGATGCCGATCTGCAGCGCGCCCGTGGGTGCGACCAGCGCCAGGTACGCGCCCTGCAGCCCCGGCTCGGGCTCGTCCGCGTGTCCCTCGACCACGAGGCCCGATCGACCCAGCGCGGTCTCGGCGACCTCCCGGAACGCGGCCTCGAGGTCGGTGAGCAGCGCACCCAGGTCTGCGGCGACGCCCCCGCCTTGCCGCTCCGCGGCGGCTCGACCCTCGTTCGTCCTCTGGGCGGGGAGGCTCATGTGAGCACCGGATCGAGCACGGCCTTGATCGCGTCCGGCGTGAACGGCTTCGTGAGCATGAAGAGCGCGCCCGCCTGGAACGCCAGGTCGCGCATCGACGGGTCGCTCTCCGAGGTGACGAACCCCATCTTCACGGTGTTCCCCTCGGCCCGGAGCGCCTGGAGGAGCTCGATCCCGCTCATCTCCGGCATGTTCCAGTCGGCCATCACCAGCGCCGGCGGGGAGCTGCGGATCGCCTTCAGCGCCTCCGCGCCGTTCGCGGCCTCGGCGAACGTGGCCTCGAAGCCGGCCTGGCGCACCGCGCGCATCACGATGCTGCGCATGGCCTTGGAGTCGTCAACCACCAGGATCTGCATGTGCGTCGCCCCTTTCTCCGCGGGGAAGTCTTGCAGTCGCCGTGCCCGGGTGCGGCCCCGAGATCACCGGAGCCGCTTTCCGCCGTCCCCGCGCCGCGGGCGTCGCGATCGGCCCGGCGGCGCAGGTGTGACGGGCACCGGGGCACCCGGCAACCTGGGTCGCGGGGGACACCCGGGCCGCACCCCTGGCGACCTTCCCCCATCGCGCGGGACCCGGGCCCCGGCGAGGCCGTCAGCACGCAACTTCCGGCGATCGGGTGCGGCCAACGCACGCCGCGGAGCGCGCGCCGCGGAGGGGCAAGGCGCTTGCAGCTGCCTCCGCCCGAACGACCGCGCGAGCGCGCGACCGCCCACGAGTCCCCGCGATGCCCACCCTCCCGCCTCCCGACAAGATGGCCGCCGTGGTGTCTGGCGTCACCGAGACGATGCTCGGGCTCACCTTCCACCCCGACCCGGAGAACGCGCCCTGGTCCCACCTTGTGTGGCGGGCTGCGGTGCTGCCCATCCCCGGCGCCTTTCCACTCACCGTGGGCCTCTCCTCCGACAGGCCGGGGTGCGAGACGCTCGGCTCGAAGATGTTCCAGGTGACGCCGGCGGAGGTCTCCGACGAGATGCTGTCGGACTCGCTCTGCGAGCTCGTGAACATGACGGCGGGCCTGCTCAAGTCCCACCTCAAGCTGGAGCAGGCCCTCGGGCTGCCCAAGGTCATGCCCGAGAACCAGCTCCCCATCTCTCCGCCCCCGCAGGACTCGAACCGCGTCGTGCTCCGCGCCGACCACCTCGGGCTCGTGCTCTGGGTCTTCGAGGGGCTCGTCGTCTGAACGTTCTGGAGGAAGCCGGATGCCCGCCATCCTGACCGTGGACGACAGCCGCGCCGTCCGCACCATCGTGGGGAAGCAGGTGAAGGAGCTCGGCTTCGAGGTCCTCGAGGCCGAGGACGGCGTCCAGGGCCTCGAGCAGCTCGCCCAGGCGACGGTGGACCTCGTGCTGCTCGACGTCACGATGCCGAACATGGACGGCCCGGCCATGCTCCAGAAGATGCGGGAGGGCGGGAACCAGACGCCGG
Source organism: Pseudomonadota bacterium (assembly GCA_023411405.1). GTDB lineage: Bacteria > Myxococcota > Myxococcia > Myxococcales > Anaeromyxobacteraceae > Anaeromyxobacter. The sequence continues at coordinate 2,639 of JAEYOU010000590.1, forward strand.
TGATCATGCTCACCTCGGAGTCGAAGCGCTCCATCGTCGCCGGCGCGATGAAGCTGGGGATCTCCGACTACATCCTGAAGCCCTTCAAGCCCGAGGAGCTCCGGCAGAAGGTCCTCTCCGTGCTCCAGGGGGAGCCCGGCGGCGCCGACGTGGTCCAGGCCGCGCCTCCGATGGCGGGCGGGGCGACGCCCGCGACGCCCGACCCGACCTCGGGCGCCTCGCCGGCGGGCGGCCGCTTCGTCGACATCGTGGTCGTGGACGACATGGAGAACGTGCACAAGAAGCTCCGCTCCATGCTCCCCGGCCACGTCTCGATGAACGCGCACACCAGCGCCCAGGCGGCGCTCGGCGCCTGCCGCGAGAAGGTCTACCGGGTGGTGCTCGTCGACACCGAGATCCCGGACGTGAACAGCGCCGTGCTCGCGCAGCAGATCCGGGTGCTGCAGCCGCACGCGGCCATGGTCGCGCTCGCCCTCCGCACGTCCAACGACGTCACCAAGGAGGTCCGCGAGCAGGGGTTCGACGACGTGCTCTTCAAGCCCTTCCGCCCCGAGACGGTGGACGACTTCCTCCTCCGCTACTTCGACAACCAGGACTTCCTCCAGGTGGAGGACAACGTCCTCAAGGTGGCGGCCTTCTCCGGCAAGGCCGACCGCATCGAGCGGTTCTACGCGCGGCTGCACGGCGCGTTCCCGGCGGCGCTCGAGAAGGTGGCCGCCGCCTGCTACGACGAGGTGGTGCTCGACCTCGGCACGCCGCCGCTCGAGGGCGACCGCCTGCCCAAGTTCGTCCTGGCCATCGCCGAGAAGGCGAAGGAGTTCGGCATGAGCCTCTCGCTCGTCGGGCCCGCCGACGTCCGGAAGGTGCTGGGCGGCTACACCGAGACCAAGGACCTCAAGTTCTTCGGCTCCGTGCCGGAGGCGCGCGCGGGGGCCGCGGCGTAAGGCACACCATGAGCGTCGACAAGCTGGCCGCGGAGCTCGAGGTCATCCTGGTCAAGCGGATCCAGGCGGACCAGCTGTTCCTGCCGAGCATGCCCGCGGTGGCCACCAAGATCCTGGAGGTGCTCCGGGATCCGGACGCCGGCATGAAGGACGTGGCGAAGCTGGTGGAGAAGGACCCCGTGCTCGCGGCCCGCACCCTTCGGATGGCGACCAGCGCGGCGTTCGCGGGCGGCGGGAAGAAGATCACCCTGCAGGAGGCGCTCGCGCGCATCGGGACCAAGGCGCTGAAGGGGCTGCTGGTGGAGGCGTCGGCCCAGAAGCTGTTCGTCTCCCGCAACCCGCAGATCAACGACCAGCTCAAGACGCTCTGGGAGCACTCGGTCGCGGTCGGCATCCTCGCGCGCGACGTGCTCGCGCTCACCGGCAACGGCGACTCCGAGTCCGCGTACCTGGCCGGCCTGCTCCACGACGTCGGGAAGCCCGTCGTCGCGAGCGTGCTCCTCGAGCTGGAGCGGCAGCTCACCGAGGTCTACCAGAAGGGCTGGATCGACTCGGGGGAGTGGCTCGCCGTGATCAAGGCGGTCCACCGGAAGGTCGCCGTCGCGCTGGCCGAGAAGTGGCAGCTCCCCGGCCCGATCGTCACCTGCATCAAGGAGGCGGGCGAGTACGACAAGGGCGATCGCCACTCCCTCGCCAACGCCGTCTGCTTCTCCAACGCGCTGTCGAAGAAGGCCGGGATCTACGCCGGGACGGTGGACGCCGAGGACAACGACGCCGTCATCATGATCGGGCGATCGGTCATCGGGATCTCCGACGAGATCCTGCGGACGCTCACGAAGGGGCTGCGGGAGCGCGTCACCGGGCTGTACGACTGAACGGAGCCCCCTCCCATGAGCAGAGCGGCGGACCCCGGAGGGCCCGCCGCTCGCGCTTCAACGAACCTTCACCCGCGCCCCTACCACCAGTAGAAGCTCGCCCAGGGGTACGACCCGGCGGTGAAGCTGAACGTGTACGGCGCGCTGCCGGGCAGGGGCAGCTGCCCGCAGGTGACCGCCGTCCCGTTCACGGTGACGGTGCGGCCGGCGACGTTCGAGCAGCCCCAGCCGTTGATCGTGCCGTTGACCGTGTAGCAGACGGCGCCGGTGGTCTCGAAGTTCCCGCTCTGGCCGTTCGAGACCGGCGTCTTGCAGGTCGAGCTCGACGACCCGGTGAACGTGGCGGTGACCGCCTGGGCGGCGGTCATGGACACGATGCACGACCCCGTGCCGGAGCACGCGCCGCTCCAGCCGGCGAACGTCGAGCCGGCCGCGGGCGTCGCGGTCAGGGTGACCGTCGTGCCGCTCGCGATGCTGGCGGAGCAGGCGCTGCCGCAGTTGATCGCGCCGCCCGCGACGGTGCCGCTGCCCGTGCCCGCCCGGGTGACGGTGAGCGTGTGGTTCGTGGGGTCGGGATCCGTGCCGCCGGAGGCGACCGTGATGCCGCACACCTTGGGGTTGTCCGGACCGCCGGCGCGGGTGAACTGGACGACCACCTGGCCGCTCGCGTTGGCGGTCGTGTTGAACGACCGGGCCACGGCGCGGTCGGCGCCGCCCGCCACGGCGAAGATGTCGAACGCGGAGAGGACGGTGGCGCCGTTGATGGCGACGTTGAAGGTGCGCTGCCCGGCCGCGGTCCAGTAGACCTCGGCGAAGTACAGCGTCACCGACTGCGTGCTGCCGGCGGCGAAGCCGCCGAGCGTGTACGAGAACTCGCCGTAGCGCTCGGTGGTGAAGACCGCCTGCGGAGGCACCGTGCCGGAGAGGAGCGAGGTGTCGACCGTCCGGCTGACGGAGTACGTGCTGCCGCCCGAGAAGCTCGCGTCGGCCACGAACGCGCCCGTCGCCGCGCCGCCGGCGTTGACGGAGACGGCCCCGCCCGTGGACGCGGCGGTGAAGGTCGCGGTCGCGGACCGCGCCGCGGTCATCGAGAGGACGCAGCTCCCCGTGCCGGTGCAGGCGCCGCTCCAGCCCGCGAACGTCGAGCCCGCCGCAGGGCTCGCCGTCAGCGTGACCGTGGTGCCGCTCGCCACGTTGGCCGAGCACGTCGAGCCGCAGCTGATGGGGCCGCCCGAGACCGTGCCGCTGCCGGTGCCGGACTTCGCCACGCTGAGCAGGTAGGTCGTGCCGCCGGAGGTGTTGAACGTCGCCGTGACGGACCGGGCCGCGGTCATCGAGACGATGCAGCTCCCGGTGCCGGTGCAGGCGCCGCTCCAGCCCGCGAACGTCGAGCCGCTCGCCGGCGTCGCCGTCAGGGTGACGCTGGTGCCGCTCGCGACGGTGGCCGAGCAGGTCGAGCCGCAGTTGATCGGGCCGCCCGCGACGGTGCCGCCGCCGGTGCCGGAGCGGGTCACGGTGAGCGCGTAGGTCGTGCCCGGGCCGCCGGCGGCGTTGAGGGCGTCGAGGACGGCCTGGTACGCGGGCTTCTTGTTGCCGCTGCCGTCGAAGAGGAGCGGCGACTGCGAGGAGCGCCACGAGTCGCTGTCACGCACGCCCCACACCGTGATGCCGATGCACCGCGAGACGGCGAGGCAGTCGTTGATGATGGCGGCGTAGGTCGTCGGGGAGGCGCCCTCGACGTCGAGCTCGGTGATGGCCACGTCCACGCCGAGCGCCGCGAAGCTGGAGAGGGTCGTCCGGTAGTTCGAGTTGTAGGCGCTGCCGCTGTTGAAGTGCCCCTGGAAGCCGACGCAGTCGATCGGGATGTTCCGGGCCTTCATGTCCCTGACCATGTTGTACGCGCCCTGCGTCTTGGCCCAGGTCCAGTTGTCGATGTTGTAGTCGTTGTAGCAGAGCTTGGCGGCCGGGTCGGCGGCGCGAGCCGTCTGGAACGCGACGTCGATCCAGTCGTTGCCGGAGCGCTGGAGGTTCGAGTCGCGGCGGCCGCCGGTGCCGTCGTCGAGCGCCTCGTTGACGACGTCCCAGTACGGGATCTTGCCCTTGTAGTGGGCCATCACGCCGTTGATGTGGTTGATCATCGCCTGGCGGAGCGTGGTGCCGCTCAGGCTCTGCATCCAGCTCGGCTGCTGCGAGTACCAGGCCAGCGTGTGGCCGCGGACCATCTTGTTGCCGTTCTGGACGGCCCAGTTGTAGATGCGGTCGGCCTGGGTGAAGCTGAAGCTGTTCCGCTGCGGCTCGGTCGCGTCGATCTTGAGCTCGTTCTCGTGCGTGACCGAGTTGAACTCGCGGGCCGCGATCGTGGTGTACGTCGAGTCGTTCAGCCGGCCGCCGGCGATCGCCACGCCGAAGTAGCGGCCGGAGCGCGCCGCGGCGGCGCCGAGGGTGGTCGCGGTCTGGGCGGCGGCCGGACCGGCGGCCAGCGCCGAGGACACCAGCGCGGCCACGAGGGAAACGCGTAGACAACGGGTCATGACGGACTCCTCTGTCGGAGTGTTCTTGAAGGCGTGCCGGGCACGGGACCCGGCGGACACGGGGAAGCTCACAATAAAGCAGATCAGTTGACCAAACGCACCTGGGCGGCAGATCTTTGTTGGGGTGACCGGATTTGCGCGCAAATTCAGGCGCCTGCACGTTGCGCCCGAGGGGCCGGCGGCGGTGAAACGTTCTCCGCGCCCGCGCATCTGAATCGTCTTTTCGAGGGCGCCCGGCCTCAGCGCTCGATCGCGCCGATGTCCCCGGCGGCGCCCGCGGGGCGCGCCGCGCCCGATTGATCCGGCCCGGCCGCTGGCATGTACCGCCGGACCTCGCGCGACACCGTCAGGGAGACGTGGGCGGAGAGCGGTCCGGTATGGAACCGCGCCCAGAAGTCGTCGCCGAGCCCCACGGCCCCGAGGCGGCCCGCGATCTCGGCCTCGAGGGCGCGCCAGGCGGCGATCCAGGCCTGGTTGTCCGGGTCCGACGGCCACGTCCGCGAGGGCCCGTACCAGGTCACGCCCGTGAGGTCCCCCAGGCCCTGCCCGAAGTCGGCCCCGAGGATCCCGCCGTACTCCGCCCGCACCTTCGCGCGCACGTGGACCAGGAGGTCGTCCGTGCTCCGGCCGAAGCCCGTCGCGCCCGCACGCACGCGGCTGACCTCGTACCCGCCGCCCGGGACCTGGCTGCGCGCCGCCTCGCCGGGCGGGTACCAGACCACCGCCGCCTCGCCGTCGTCCGTGCCGGCGGAGCGCGCCGTCGGATGGCGCGCCGCGCGCGCGAGGTCGAGCGCCTCCGCGGGATCGACGCCGTCCCGGTCCCCGCTCTTGGGCCAGTGCTTCCGGCTCAGCATCCCCCAGTCCGGCACCGGCACGAGGACGTGTCCGGCGTCGAGCGTCCCCACGAGGTTGTAGCCCTCGCTCGTGAGGAAGAGGAGCGACCCCGTGAACCAGTCCTCCGGGGCGCCGTTGGAGGTGTTCCCCGCGAGGATCGACTGGCGGGTCCAGACGTCCTCGACCACGTGGGCGTCGCCGATCGTCGCCGCGAGCCCGCCGCCGCCCATGTTCGGCTTGCCGCCGAACACCGCCGGCGTCCCGGTGATCGCGTTCTCGGCGATCGTGGTCGACACGAGCGCGAGCGAGCCGCCACCCATGTAGATGCCGCCGCCGCGGTGGTACCACTGCCCGGCCTCCGGCAGGTCGGGGTGATCCTCGACGAGGTTCCGGGCGATCGTGCAGCGCGTGAGCGTCATGGTGGCGACGTTCTCGGGCCCGCCCGAGAGCGTGAAGATCCCGCCGCCGTACGCGTGCTGCCCGGTGACCCGGTTCCCGCTCACCGCGCACCGCGTGAGCCGCGTGTGGTTGCCGCGCCCGCCGGGGTTCGTGGCGCCGCCGACCGAGTAGATCCCGCCGCCGGCCGCGCCGTAGCCCGCCGCCGCGTTCCCGGCGACGACGGTGTCCACGAGGTCGAGGCCGTTCGCGTAGACGCCGCCGCCGTACGCGCCGCGATCGCGGCTCGCGGTGGCGTCCCCCCGGATCCGGTTCCCGGTGACGGTGCACCCCTCGAGGCGCGCGGTGCCCCAGACGGCCAGCCCGCCGCCCCGGGCGAGCGTGAACGGCTGCGCCGGGTCGTCCCGCGGCTCGGCGCGGGCGAACCCGCCGGCGATGGTGACGTTGCGGGCGACGAGGTCGCCGCGGACGGCGAGGACGCGCGCCGGGACCTCCTCGCCCCCTCCCCAGCGGATCGTGACGCCGTTCGGCAGCGCGGAGGCGTCGACGGTGAGATCCTTCTCCGCCGAGAGCGCGGAGGCGCCGTAGTCCCGATCCTGGTACCCCTGGTACGTCGGCGGGCCGCCCGCGTAGACCTCGCCCGGCAACGTCGTGTGCGTCGCGCCGACGATCGTGAGGATGATGGTCCCGCCGTCGAGCGCCGGATCGAACGTGATCGGCACGCCCGGGCGCGCCGCCGCGACCGCCTCCCGGAGCGTCGTGACGCCGTCGTCCGCCGGTGCGCCGTCGTCGAGCGAGTCCACGACGACGACCTGCCGGACCGGCTCGCAGCCGAACGCGAGGAGCAGCGCAGGGAGGATGGCGCGGGCGAGGCTAGGAGCGGTCATGCGGCTGGATCTCCGTGTGGCGCTTCCCCCCGCCGGCCATCGTACGGGAATCCCAGGCCCGCCGGTACCGGCGCCCCCGGCCCGCCAGGACCCGCAGCCAGGCCCGCGCCGGCCTGGTATGAAGGCCGGCATGCCCACGCCCCCGCTCCTCGTCGCCAAGGCCCCCGAGGACCTCGTCCTCCTCCCCGGGCTCGCCAACCGCCACGGCCTCATCGCCGGCGCGACCGGCACCGGGAAGACCGTCACCCTGCGCGTGCTCGCCGAGGGCTTCAGCCGGGCCGGAGTGCCCGTCTTCCTGGCCGACGTGAAGGGCGATCTCTCGGGCCTCGCCCAGCCCGGCTTCGACGTCGCCGCGGTCCAGGAGCGCGCGCGCGCCCTGGGCCTCGCCGCCGAGCCCGAGGCGGCCCCGGCGGTCTTCCTCGACGTGTACGGCGAGGGCGGCCACCCGCTCCGCACGACCGTGTCCGAGCTCGGGCCCATCCTCCTCGCGCGCGTCCTCGGGCTCAACGACACGCAGGCGGGCGTGCTCCAGATCGCGTTCCGCGTCGCCGACGAGGACGGCCTCCTCCTACTCGACCTCAAGGACCTGCGCGCGATGCTGGAGCACCTCGTGCACCAGGCGGACGCCATCCGCGCGCGCTACGGCAACGTGGCGGCGAGCAGCGTCGGCGCGATCCAGCGGGGCCTCGTCGCGCTGGAGGCGCAGGGCGGCGATCGCCTGTTCGGCGAGCCGGCGCTGGCGCTCGAGGATCTGCTCCGGACGGATCTCCGCGGCCGCGGCCAGGTCACGATCCTCCAGGCCGAGAAGCTCGTCCGCGCCCCCCTCCTCTACTCGACGCTCCTCCTCTGGCTGCTCTCCGAGCTGTTCGAGGAGCTCCCGGAGGTGGGCGATCCCGAGAAGCCCCGCCTCGTCTTCTTCTTCGACGAGGCGCACCTCCTCTTCGCGGACGCGCCGGCGGAGCTGCTCCAGCGGATCGAGCAGGTGGTGCGGCTCATCCGCTCGAAGGGCGTGGGCGTCTACTTCGTCACCCAGAACCCGCTCGACGTCCCGGACGCCGTCCTCGGCCAGCTCGGGAACCGCGTGCAGCACGCGCTGCGGGCGTTCACGCCGCGCGACCAGAAGGCGGTCCGGGCGGCGGCGGAGACGTTCCGTCAGAGCCCGGGGCTCGACGTCGAGACGGCGATCACCGAGCTGGGCGTGGGCGAGGCGCTCGTGTCGCTGCTCGACGCGAAGGGCGTCCCGACGCCGGTCCGCCGCGCGCTGGTGGCGCCGCCGCGCTCGCGCCTGCGCCCCCTCTCCCC
>JAEYOU010000646.1 GCA_023411405.1 Pseudomonadota bacterium
GCGGCTCCAGGGCGACGAAGAGGCGGCGGGGCACGGGCCCGATCTACCGCACCCCGGGGCGGGGCGCGACCTCCCGACGGCGAGGCTCACCGCCTCAGCAGCTTCTGCATCCGCTCCGAGAGCTCCATGAGCGAGTGCGCGCCGCCCGCCACCTCGCGCGTCCCGGCGACGGTCTCCTCGGTGGCGAGGAAGATCTCGTTCATCGCCTTCTGGACCTCGTCCACGCCCTTGTCCTGCATCTGGGCCACGTTCGCGATGTCGCGCGCCGCCTTCGAGGACTCCTGGAGCGCCTGGGCGAGCCGCTGGATGGCGCTCCCCGAGGATCGCGCCACCTCGGCGCCGCGCTCGGCGCGCTGCGCGCCCTTCTCGGCCGCGGTCATGGCCGCCATCATCGCCTTGTGGCCCTCGCCGAGGAGCTTCTTCACGCGCTGCGCGGAGGTCCGCGCGTCCTCGGCGTGCTGGCGCATCTGGCCCACGATCGCCGCGAACCCCTGCGCCGCAGGGTTCTTCTCCACCTCCCGCGCCGCCTCGGCCGCGAGGATCTGCGAGCGCTCCGCGACCGTGTCCACGACCGAGGCGATCTCGAAGATGTCGCGCATCCGGTCGTTCAGCCCCTCGATGCGGCTCGCCAGCTCGCGCACGTCCTCGGCGAGCTTGACCATCTCGGCGCTCGCCTCGTTCGCGGCCTTCAGGCCGCTCTCGGAGCTCCGCTGCGTGGAGGTCGCCACGCCCACCACGGTCTCGGCCGTGAGCGCCGCCTGCTGCGCGGTGTGGGCGAGCTGGCTCATGTTCGACATCGTCTCGCGGACGGAGGCGGCGTTCTGGGAGGCGAGGGCGCTGAACGAGGAGACGGTCGAGAAGAGCTTCTGCGAGGCGCGGCTGATCTCCTTGGAGAAGTCGGAGAGTGCGAGCCGGCTCGTCCGCTCGGAGGCGAGGTGCCGGTCCTCGAGCCCGCCGACCCACCAGCCGCCGAGGCCCAGGATGACGGGCGAGGTGGCCACGATCCACATGAGCGGCATCGCCAGCGCCTGGCCGACGGAGCTCGCGAAGCCCCCGGGCGACGGCTGGAGGAGCGCCTGCAGGAGCAGCGCGCAGATCGGGAAGAGCAAGCCGAAGAGCGCGCCCCAGAGTGCGTATCTGCGGCTGGTCATGGGTCTCCCAGGTGTCGGAAAGCGACACCAGTATGCCCAGTTCTACCTCCGCCAGGAACGGGGCGAGTATCACTCGACGTGGTGACGGGGGGGACGCACCGTGTCGGGGCCGATGTCCGTCGATATGCGACGTCACCCCGACACGCGCCGGACGAACGCCTGCAGGTCCGCGCGCCAGACCTCGGGCGCGCAGCCCACGCAGAGCGGCATCCACGCGGAGCGGACCGAGCGCAGCGGGCGCGCCTCGCCCAGATGCGATGCACCGCTCTGCGCGAGTCACTCGACGGTCACGCTCTTCGCCAGGTTCCGCGGCTGATCCACGTCGGTGCCCTTGAGGTCGGCCACGTGGTAGGCGAGGAACTGGAGGGGGATGATCGAGAGGAGCGGCGCGAGGAGCGGCGGCGCGGGCGGGACGGTGATCGCGACCTCGGCGAGGCTCGCCGCGTGGGTGTCGCCCTCCGAGACGACCGCGTAGACGTGGCCGCCGCGGGCGCGGACCTCCTCGATGTTCCCGAGGGTCTTCTCGTACGCCGGCTCCTTCGTCGCGAGCACGACCACCGGCATCTGCTCGTCGATGAGGGCGATCGGCCCGTGCTTCATCTCGCCGGCGGCGTAGCCCTCGGCGTGGATGTACGAGATCTCCTTGAGCTTGAGCGCGCCCTCGAGCGCCACCGGGAACTGGTTCCCGCGGCCGAGGAAGAGGACGTCGCGGGCCGCGGCGCACTTCTTCGCGACCGGCATCAGCGCCGCCTCCTGGCGGATCATCTGCTCCATCCAGAGCGGCAGGTGCTGGAGCGCCTCGAGCTGCTCCCGGCCCTGCGCGGCGGTGAGCGTCCCGCGGAGGCGGCCCAGCCGCACGGCGAGGAGGAAGAGGCCCGCGAGCTGCGTCGTGAAGGCCTTCGTCGACGCGACGCCGATCTCCGGCCCGGCCCGGGTGAAGAGCGTGCCGCCGTCGCACTCGCGGGAGACCGCCGACCCGACCACGTTGCAGATCGCGTACGCGCGCGCGCCCTTCGCCTTCGCCATCTTGACCGCGGCGAGCGTGTCCGCCGTCTCGCCGGACTGGGTGATGGCGAGGCAGAGCGTCCGCTCGTCCACGAGCGGCTCGCGGTTGCGGAACTCGCTCCCCAGCTCGACCTGGGTCGGGATCCTCGCCAGCGTCTCGATCATCGTGCGCCCCGCGAGCCCCGCGTGCGACGAGGTCCCGCAGGCCACGATCACGATCCGCTGGAGCGACCGCACGTAGTCCTCCGGGAGCTCCATCCCGTCGAGCACGACGTCGCCCTGCTCGAGCGACGCGCGGCCGCGGATCGTGTCCGCCACGGCCCGGGGCTGCTCGAAGATCTCCTTGTGCATGAAGTGCTTGTGGCCGTCCTTCTCGGCGGCCACCGCGCTCCACTCGATCTTCCGCGGCTTGCGCGTGAGCGGCTCGCCGCTGCGGCCGTAGAGGGCGATGCCCGCCGGCGAGAGGACCGCGAGCTCGCCCTCCTCGAGGTAGATCACCTCGCGCGTGTGCTCGAGGATCGCCGGCACGTCCGAGGCGAGGAAGCTCTCGCCCTTGCCGAAGCCCACGACGAGCGGCGAGGCGTTCTTCGCGGCGACGATCTCGTCGGGCCGCTGCTCCGAGACGACCGCGATGGCGTAGGTCCCGCGGACCTTCTGGAGCGCCGCGTGCACCGCCTCGCGGAGGTCGCGCTTCCCCTCCTCGAGCGCGCCCGCGATGAGGTGGGCGAAGATCTCGGTGTCGGTCTCGGACTTGAACCGGTGGCCCTGCGCCGAGAGCGCCGCCTTGAGCTCGAGGTGGTTCTCGATGATGCCGTTGTGCACCACCGCGACGCCGCCGTACGAGTGCGGATGGGCGTTCTCGTCCGAGGGCCGCCCGTGGGTGGCCCAGCGGGTGTGGCCGATGCCGGTGCAGCCCGCGAGCGGGGCGTCCCGGAGGAGCGTGACGAGGTTCGCGAGCTTCCCCTTCGCCCGCTTCACCGCGAGGCCGCTCGCGCCGACGACGGCGACGCCCGCCGAGTCGTAGCCGCGGTACTCGAGCTTGCGGAGCCCGTCCACGATGAGATCGACGCACTGCCTGGGACCGACGTAGCCGACGATGCCGCACATGGTTTTGCCCCCGGAGGATGCCGAGCCGGTGCTGTTAGCCAGCCCGCCGCGCGGGCGGGCGGCCCTTCCCCGGCCGGGACGGACGGGAGTCGGGCGTGCCCTTCAATCTCTGCTCTTGCTGGCGGCGTGCCACCCACCCTTCCTTGGTGACCTGCCGCGCCCGGCCGAGCGCGAGCGCGCCCGGCGGGACCGGATCGGTCAGGGTGGACCCTGCGGCGACGTACGCGCCGGCGCCGATCTCGATCGGCGCGACCAGGATCGAGTCCGAGCCGACGAAGACCCCGTCGCCGATCCGGGTCGGGTGCTTCTTCTCGCCGTCGTAGTTGCAGGTGATGGTGCCCGCACCGACGTTCACGCCCTGGCCGATCTCCGCGTCGCCCAGGTACGTCAGGTGGTTGGCCTTCGATCCCTTGCCGAGCCTCGTCTTCTTCGTCTCGACGAAGTTCCCGACGTGGGCGCCCTCGCCGATCTCCGACCCGGGCCGCAGCCGCGAGAACGGGCCCACGATCGCCCTCGCCTCGACGCGGGCGTCCTCGACGACGGTGTACGGCTTGAGCGTGACGCCCTCCCCGATGACCGCGTCCTGGAGGATGCAGCCCGCACCCACGACCGTGTTCGCGCCGACACGGGTGCGTCCCTTGAGCCGCACCCCCGGCTCGATCACCACGTCCTGCGCGATCTCCACGCCGTCGTCGCAGTCGAACCGGGCAGGATCCTCGATCGTGACCCCCGCCCGCGCGTGCGCCTCGGCGAGCCGGCCGACCAGGATCCGCCCCACCCGCGCGAGCTCCGCGCGATCGTTCACCCCGGCCGCGACGAAGGCCGGGATCTCGACCGTGGCCGCGCCGCCCTTCGCCGCCGCCATCGCGACGAGGTCCGGCAGGTAGAACTCGCCCTGCGCGTTCTTCGCGCCGACCTTCCCGAGCGCGCGCCACAGGAACTCGGAGTCCACGCAGTAGAGCCCGGAGTTGACCTCGGCGATCGCGCGCTCGGCCTCGGTCGCGTCCTTCTCCTCGACGACGCGCACCGCCCGGCCCCGCTCGTCGCGGACCACCCGGCCGTAGCCGCGCGGCGACGCCGGGACCATCGTCGCCATCGCGACGGGCGCCTTCGCCTTCGCGCGCGCGGCCGCGACGGCCCGGAGGGCCTCGGTCGTGAGGAGCGGCGTGTCCCCGGAGAGGATGAGGATCGGCCCCGCGAAGCCCCGCATCGCCGCCTTCGCCTGGAGGACGGCGTGGGCCGTGCCGAGCTGCTCCGCCTGGAGCGCGAAGCGGAGCGGCGCCCCCGGCAGGGCCGCGCCGAGCGCCGCCTCGACGGCCTCGGCCTGGTGTCCGACGACGACGACGACCCGCTCCGCGCCGAGCTCGAGGGCGCGCTTCACGGGGTAGTACGCGAGCGGGCGGCCCGCGACCTCGTGCAGCACCTTGGCGCGGGCGGACTTCATCCGCGTCCCCTTCCCTGCGGCGAGCACGACTGCGGCGATGGGCGAGCGTGGGCGGGGCATGCGCGGGCAGGCTAAGGCCCGCGTGCCTCCGCGATCAAGCCGCTGATCGAGGCGCAATCGCCGCGGACCAGAAGGGGGGGCTGTGCGCGGTCGGCGCGTCGTGGGAACGGGCTACGAAAGCGGGGCTCCAGGCTTCAGGCGCTGCACCGCTTTCCCGGAAGCCCGGAGCCTGTAGCCTGTAGCCTCCTCCCATGACCCCTCTGCTCCTCCTCCTCCTCTCCGCCACCGCCGTCTCCCCCGGGGGAGCGGTGGCGAGCGCTCATCCGCTCGCCAGCGAGGCCGCGGCGCAGATCCTCCGGGAGGGCGGCAACGCCGCCGACGCGGCCGTCGCCGCCGCCTTCGTGCTCGCGGTGGTGGAGCCGGAGTCCTCCGGGATCGGCGGCGGCGGCTTCGCGCTCGTGCACCGCGCGCGCGACGGCCGGACGACCGCGCTCGACTTCCGGGAGGTGGCGCCGGCCGCGG
>JAEYOU010000652.1 GCA_023411405.1 Pseudomonadota bacterium
GGTCGGCTCCCACCCCCGAGACGTGCGCGGCGCGGCGCCGACGCCGGCGGCGCGCGCGGCCAGCACGCGGTCGAGGAAGGCGGGGGTGAGCGCGGGCATGTCCACCGCGAGGAGAAGGACGTGGCGCGCCCGCGTCGCCTCGAGCACCGCGGCGAGCCCTCCCAGCGGCCCTGCGCCCGGAACGGGATCGAGGATGCCGCGCGCGTCCGCGCCCGCGAGCTCCGCCTGCCCGCGGCCCGCCACCCAGACCTCCGCCGGCCCGAGCTCCCGCGCGAGCGCGATCTGGCGTGCGAGGAGCGTCCGGCCGCCGTGCTCGAGGAGCGCCTTGTCCCGGCCCATCCGCGTGGAGCGGCCGCCCGCGAGGACGGCGACCGCGAAGGGCGTCTCAGAGGACACGGAGCGCGCCGTCCCCGCGCCGGAGCCACCCGTCGCTGCGGATGCGCGCACGCAGCCCGCCGCGCCCGCGGAGCCACGCCTCGGCCCCGGGCGCCACCGCCTCGTCCATCCACAGGCACGGCCGGCACTCCTCGGCGCCCTCGAAGCGCACCCCCTGCAGCTCGAACACCCGCCCGACCAGCGCGAGCAGGTCCGCGCCGCGGGTGAACACGTTCCGGCGTACGGCCAGCGGCCCACCTCCGGACGCGCCGAGCGCCGCCACGAGCGCGTCCCAGGTCTCGAGCGCGAAGAACGTGATCTGGCCCTTGTAGTCGGGCTTGTGGTCGAGGAACCGGTCGCCGCGCAGCCCGCGCCCGGCGAGGCACTCGACCTCGTCCACCTCGACGAGGGGAGCGTCGCCCGCGGGGCCGCCGTAGTGCCCGAAGTAGTTGTGCGCGGGCGAGAGGGCCAGGCGTTCGATCTGCACCGCGCACTTGTAACGGGCCGTGGACCTCGCGACCACCGCTCCGTGGCCCCGCCGGGCGCTCCCGCGAACGGCCTCACTTGCCGTCACGGCTTGACTTGATCTTGGTCAACCCACCGGCGGCGCCGCGACCTCGCCGGGCCCGCGCGCGAGGGCGCACGCCGCATCACGCCGGTTTCGAGCGCTCCGCGCGGCCGACGCGCCCTCCGAGGGGCGCGCGCGCCCCGTGGGCACGCGGGTTGCTCTCGGCTCCCTCCGAGCGAGCCGCGGGCTCGACGTGCGAGGGAGCGAGCTGCACCGGGAACCTCTTCACTGGGAGGCACGACCTTGAAGCTGAGCCGCAGGACGTTCATCAAGACCACCGCAGCCGGCGCCTTGCTGGCGGGCCTGCCGAAGGGCTGGTCCGGCGGCGCCTACGCCAGCGACGCGCCGGAGAGCCCGAAGGTGCGGCTCGGGATCATCGCGCTCACGGACTGCTCCACCATCGTGATGGCGCACGAGCTCGGCCTCTTCAAGAAGTACGGGATCGAGTCGACGATCTCGAAGGAGGCGTCCTGGGCGGTCATCCGGGACAAGCTCTCGCTCGGCGAGAACCAGGCGACCCACATGCTGCTCGGGATGCCGTACGCCTCGACCATGGGGCTGGGCGGCGCGCCGGTGAGGCCGATGATCGTCCCGATGTACCTGAACCGGAACGGGCAGGCGATCTCGCTGAGCCGGGCGCTGCTCGCCAAGGGCGTGAAGACGCCCGCGCAGCTCAAGCCGGTCGCGCTCGAGGCCAAGGCGAAGAAGGAGCCCCTCACGTTCGCGATGACGTTCCCACCCGGCACCCACGCCATGTGGATGCGGTACTGGCTCGCCTCCGGCGGGATCCACCCGGACAAGGACGTCTCGCTCATCACCATCCCGCCGCCGCAGATGGTCGCGAACATGAAGGTCGGCAAGATGGACGGGTTCTGCGTGGGCGAGCCCTGGAACGCGCGCGCCATCGCCGACGGCATCGGGTTCACGGCGATCACCACCCAGGAGATGTGGCCGGATCACCCGGAGAAGGTCCTCGCCTTCACCGAGGAGTTCGCGGCGAAGAACCCGCGCACCGTGAAGGCGGTGCTGCGCGCGGTCCTGGAGGCGAGCCGCTGGGCCGACAAGCTCGAGAACCGCCCCAGGCTCGCCGAGGTGGTCTCGCGCCCGCAGTACATCAACACGACGAAGGAGGCGATCCTCGGGCGGCTGCTCGGCGAGTACGACTTCGGCGACGGCCGCAAGAAGAAGGACCCGCTGTACATGACCTTCTTCGACCGGGACACCAACTTTCCGCTGCGCTCGCACGGGACCTGGTGGCTCACGCAGTTCCGCCGCTGGGGCATGGTGAAGGGCCCGCCGGACTACGCCGGCGTCGTCGCCCGGGTGCACCGGCCGGACCTCTACCGGGCCGTGGCGAAGGAGCTCGGGATCGCGGCGCCGAAGGAGGACGCCCGGACCGAGCGGTTCTGGGACGGGACGGTGTTCGACCCGTCCGATCCGGAGAAGTACGCCCGCAGCTTCCCCGTGAACGCCCTCGCCTGAACGAAACGGATCGCCTCCATGACCCGACTCCGCCGGCTCGTCCTCCCCGCCGTGGGCATCGCCTCGATGCTCGCGCTCTGGTCCCTCGTCAGCGCCGCGATCGCGCCCGACCTGCCCTCGCCCTTGCGGACGTGGGAGGAGTCGCGGCGCTACGTCCTCGAGCCGTTCTTCAAGGAGGGCGAGATGAACCAGGGCATCGGGCGGCTCGCCTTCTACTCGCTCGTCCGCGTCGCCAAGGGCTACGCCCTCGCCCTCGCGATCGGCACCCCCCTCGGCTTCCTGCTCGGGCTCTCGCGCACGTTCCGCGACGCGTTCGATCCGATCATCCAGTTCCTGCGCCCCATCTCGCCGCTCGCCTGGCTCCCCCTCGGGCTCGTCGTCTTCCAGCGCTCCGAGCCGGCGGCCATCTTCACGATCGCCCTCTGCGCCATGTGGCCGACGGTGATCAACACCGCCGTGGGGGTCCGGGCGATCAGCCCGGAGCACCTGAACGTCGGCCGGGTCCTGCGCCTCTCGCGCTGGCGGATGCTCACCCGGATCGTCGTCCCCGCGTCGCTCCCGCACGTCTTCACCGGGTGGCGGCTCTCGCTCGGGATCGCGTGGCTCGTGATCGTCGCCTCGGAGATGCTCACCGGCACGCCCGGCGTCGGCGGCTTCCTCTGGCAGGAGTACAACAGCCTCGTCTACTCCCACATCCTCCTCAGCGTCGTCACCATCGGCGTGATCGGGTTCGCGCTCGATCGGCTCATGGGCCTCGTCGAGGCCCGGTTCAAGGCGGTGTGAGCGTGGCCTTCCTCGAGGTGCGGGGCGTGGAGAAGTCGTTCGCCGGCGCGCGGGGCCGCCGGGCGGTGCTGGGCGGCGTGGACCTCGCGCTGGAGGAGGGCGCGTTCATCGCGATCGTCGGCGCGTCGGGGTCCGGGAAGACGACGCTCGTCTCGCTCATGGCGGGGCTCCTCGCGCCGGACGCGGGGGAGATCCGGCTCGACGGCGCGCGCGTCACCGGCCCCGGGCCGGACCGGGGCGTCGTGTTCCAGCAGTACTCGCTCCTGCCCTGGATGACGGTCCGCGAGAACGTGGCGCTGGCGGTGGACGCGGTGCGCGCCGGCCAGCCG
>JAEYOU010000658.1 GCA_023411405.1 Pseudomonadota bacterium
GAGGCGCGCTGCGCGCCCGAGGACGCGGAGCTGCTCGCGCCGCTCGCGGACGCGTCGGACGCCGATCGCGCGCGGCTCGCGCTGGCGCGCCGGCGGTGTGCGTGGGAGAGGGAGCGGCGTCCGTGAGGCCCGGAGCGTGGCCCAGGGCCCGAGGCCTGAAGCCCGAAGCCCTACCGGGTTCCGCGCAGCCGCTCGATCGCGCTCATCGGGTTCTTCACCCCGTTCCGGAGCAGCCACCACGTCACCTTCAGCCCGCCCTGGGCGAGCACCTTGAGGTAGCCGTGGGAGAGGAGCTGGGACACGGGGGCGCCGAGGTGGATCCGGACCTTGAGCTCGGGATCGCGCTCGAGCACGAGCTTGAAGAACTCGACCCCGAACTCGCCCACGTCGTCGCTCCGGAGCGTGGTGAGGCGGCGGACGGCGCCGTCGGGGAGGTCGAGCGTGAAGTCCGGCTCCGGGGAGGCGCCCGGCAGGAGCGCCGGCGATCCCGCCTCCATGGTGAAGTGCGCGGGCCCCTCCGCCAGGTTGACGTTCACGCGCGCGCCCCGGGACAGCGGCCTGGTGGCCGCCTGCGCCACCGGGGCCCCCTCGAAGAATCGCTTCAACGCCTCGTAGCTCGGGCCGGCCATGGCGGGAGTCTATGCCGGCGCCCGCCGCGGGCGGAGCCACCCTGGTAGGCCCCGCCCGCAGGGTTTCGATTGACCCCGCCGGGGCTCCGCGCCAGAGTCCGGGCATGACGAACCGCCTCCTCTCGATCCTGGCCGTCGGTGTCGCCTGCCTCGCCTGCGCCCCCAAGAACCTCCCCGGGACGGAGATCAAGGACAGCCCCGAGACGCGCGCGATCGCCGGCCTGCTCGAGACGTACCGGCAGGCGATGGAGCGGCGCGACGCCCAGGCTGTGCTCGAGCTCGCCGCCCCCAGCTACTTCGACAACTCCGGGACGCCGGAGCCGAACGACGACGTGGACCGCGCGGGCCTGGCCACCCGCCTCGACGAGCTCTCGCAGATCAGCGACCTGCGGTTCCAGCTCGCCCTTCGCAACGTCGAGATCACCGGGCCGGGCGAGGCGCGCGCCGACGTGTTCTTCGACCAGTTCTACCGGGTGCAGACGCCCAACGGGCCGGTCGCGCGGCGCGACTCGGACGTGCACCGGATGACGTTCAAGAAGGAAGGGAAGGACTGGCGGTTCACGAGCGGGCTGTGAGGACAGGCTTCAGGCCTCACACCCCCACCAGCCCTCGGTACTCCGGCTCGCTCATCCCCCGGAGGAGCGCGAGCCGATCGCGGAACTCGTGCCACCCCTTCCCCGGGGGCGTCGGCCCGTGTCCGCCGGGAGGCCGGTAGCCGCGCAGCCGGGCCACCGTGAACCGCAGCGCCGCGAACCGCGACCACTCGTAGAGCGCCTCGGCCGTCTCCGGCTCGAGCTTGCGTCGCCCCGTGTAGCCGGCGAGGAGCGCCCGGGCCCGGTCGGCCTGGAAGCTCCCGGCGAAGCACCACGCGTTCACGGCGACCCCGAGGTCGTACGCGAACGGATCGATCCCGCTCATCTCCCAGTCGAGGACGGCGCTCACCTGGTCGCCGATCCAGAGCACGTTGTCCGGGAACGCGTCCCCGTGCACGAGCCCCCGGGGCGCGCCCGGCAGCCCCTGCGCGAACAGGAGCTCGTCCCGGAGCATCGGCAGCACCGCCTGCGCCTCGGGATCGGTGGGGGCGAGCGCGCGGAGGGCCTCTGCGACCCAGGCGCGGCCGTACGGGTTCGGGCGCGCGGCCGGGAACCCGGCGGCGAGCTCGTGGAGGCGGCCGAGCTGCTCGCCGACGCGGCGGCACCGCTCCGGCGTGATCGCCGCGGGCGCGACCTCCTCGCCGGGCGCGTAGGCGAAGAGCATTGCGCGTCGCCCCGCGACCTCGACCCACGGCCGCCCGTCCAGCGCCGGCCGGAGCTCCGGGACCGGAAACCGGGCCTGGTGGAGGTACTGCTGCACCTCGGCCTCGAACCGGACGTCGGCCTCGTCCCCGACCTCGTTCACGCGGAGGAAGAAGCGGTGGCCCCCGGCCCACACGTGGTAGCCGGTGTTCACCGCGCCGCGCGGCTCGGCCCGGACGCTCGACGGGGCGGGCAGGCCGAAGCCGGCCAGCACGCTGGCCATCTGCGCCGGCTCGATCACCGTGTGCTCGGCCATGAAGCGAGGATACGCCGGCCCCTCGGGCTCACCAATCCGGCGCGTCGGGCCCGGAGAGGGCCTCCTCCGGCCCGATCGGGCGCCAGGTCCCGCGCACGACCCGCCAGGCCCCGCCCTCGACCGCGAGCTCGAGGTCGAAGCGGTGGAGGGAATACTCGCCCGGCAGGAGATCGGAGAGGCGTTCACGCGCGCCGGCGGAGCGGGAGAGGACCGCGTCGACCACCGCGCGGGCCCGGTCCTCGCGCACCTCGATCCGCGGCGGGAGGAGCTCGACCGACACCCACCGCCCGCGCAGCAGCTCGAACACGACGAGGCGCTTCACGTCGTCGCGCGTGGCGCGCCCGCCGAGCTCGCCGCCCCCGCCCCCCTCGAACCGCGCGGAGAGGACCTCGACCACCTCGTCCGCCTTGCGCTCCGCGGCCGCCTTCGCCGCACCGTCGAGGAGCGCCCGGATCTTCTGCTCCTCCGTCGGCGGCTCCTGCGGCCGGGCGAGCCAGAGCGCCGCGCCCAGCCCGAGCGCCGCGGCCACCCCGAGCACGACCCTGTTCGCGCGCGCCATGCGCGGGATTCTACCTGGAATGTTTCTCCCACCCCAGCTAGATAGCTGGGGAAACCGTGACCCGGGACAAGCGAGATCGACCCGTCCGCTCGTCGGACGACCACAACGCGCGCGGCATCGAGCTCGCGGACCGCGGGTGGCTCGACGAGGCCATCCGCGAGTTCCGGCGGGCGATCGAGCTCGACCCTCGGTCCGCCCACGCCCACGACAACCTCGCCACCGTCCTCGCGGAGAAGAAGGACTACCGCGCGGCGCTCACCGAGTACCTCGCGGCCATCCAGCTCGAGCCCGACAGCGCGACGGCGCACTACAACCTCGCCTGCTTCCTCGCCTCGTACGGGCAGGACATGGCCGCCGCCCAGTACCGCGAGGCCATCCGCCTCGATCCCGAGCACCCGGACGCCCACCTGAACCTGGGGCTCACGCTCGCCGACCAGGGCGAGCCCGCGGAGGCGGCCAAGGAGATGGAGACCGCGATCGCGCTCGATCCGGCGGACCCGTTCCCCCGGCACGAGCTCGCGTCGCTCCAGATGGAGGAGGGCGACTTCCGCGCGGCCATCGGCCAGCTCAAGGAGGTCACGCGGCTCGACCCCAAGTGCTTCGAGGCCCACCTCGACCTGGGCATCTGCTACGCGCAGAAGGGCTTCTTCGACGAGGCCGAGCGCGCCTACGAGCGCGCCGCGGCGCTCGCGCCGGAGGACCTCCTGCTCCACTACAACCGCGCCGCGCTCTACGCGCTCTGGAAGCGGCCCGACCGCGCGCTCGACGCGCTGCGCCGGGCGGTGGCGATCGACGCGGCGAAGGTCCGCGAGTGGCTGCGGGCCGACTCGATGTTCGAGGGGCTCCGCGGCAGCGCGGAGTTCGAGGAGCTCTGCGGGCGGGGGTAGCTCCGGGCACGGGCAGGGGCGGGCAACATGCTTGTTGCCGTGGACGGGCGCGTTCGACTAGCCTCGCGCGTCATGTCGGAGCTGGCCTTCTTTCGCCACGGGGAGGAGCTCCTCCGCGTCGCCCTCGGGGACGCGACGCGCATCGGGCGTTCGCCGGAATGTGACGTCTCCTTGCCGGACCCCACGCTCTCGCGCGTGCAGATCGTCGTCGAGCGGCGCGGCGAGGGCTTCCTGCTGCGCGACCAGTCGGGCCGCGGCACGCCGGTGAACGGCGCGGAGGTGGCCGAGGCGGAGCTGGCCGACGGCGCCGAGATCGCCCTCGGCACCTGGCGCGCCCTCTTCCGGATCGCGTCCGGGGCCGACGAGGAGCGGACGCGCGCCTCGGGCGCGACCGTGCTC
>JAEYOU010000684.1 GCA_023411405.1 Pseudomonadota bacterium
GAGGAGCGCCCAGATCCGCGCCTCCGCGGCCACCACCGCCGTCACGCGCCGCCCGGCCCCGAACGCGACCTCGTCGAGCATGGCCAGGTTGCCCGGATCGCGCGCCAGGACGGTGAGGCTCCGGTCGCCGGCCGCGAGCGGCACCACCTCCCAGCGGTCGGCGAGCTCGCGCGAGACGAGCGGGATCGCCTCGGGCGCGGGCCGCACCGGCCCCGCGACGTGGCGGCACCCGTGGCGCCGGGCGAGCGCGCCGGCGAGCCGCTCCTCCGTGACCGCCTCGAGCTCGAGCAGGTTCGTCCCCACCCGGCCGCCGAAGATGACCTGACTCTGGAGCGCCTCGCGCACCGCCGCCGCGGCGCACGCGCCGTCTTCCACGAGGAGCTCGCCGATCCGCGCGGTCACGCGCCACATCCTACCCTCGTGGCTGGCCTCGGGCATCCGGCCTCGGACCTCGGGCCTTCTGCTGGCGACCCCCGCTCGGCCGAAGCCCCGAGCCCGACGCCTGAGGCCCGTCCTCACCCCCGCCCTGGCCGCGTCAGCCTCCCCGGATCCAGCAGCCTCCGCGCCTCCGCCGGCGTCAGCTCCGGCCGCTCCGCCGCGACGTCGGCGATCGAGCGGCCGGAGGCGAGCGCCTGCTTCACCACCTCCGCCGCGGCGGCGTAGCCGATGCGCGGCGCGAGGGCGGTCGCGAGGCTCACGGTCCGCTCGGCGTACGCCCGGCAGCGCGCCTCGTCCACCGCGAGCCCGCGCGCCAGGCGCGCGTCGAACGCCCGCACCGCACGCGCGAGGATCTCGAGCGCGTGGCAGAGGTCGAAGGCGACCAGCGGCATCATCACGTTGAGCTCGAGCTGCCCGCCGCTGGCGGCCCAGGCCACCGCGCCGTCGAGCGCCACGACCTGGTACGACACCATGGCGAGCATCTCGGCCATGGACGGGTTCACCTTGCCCGGCATGATGGACGAGCCGGGCTGGACGGGCGGGAGCACCAGCTCGCCGAGGCCCGAGGTGGGGCCGCTCCCCAGCAGGCGGACGTCACCGCCGATCCGGAGGAGCTCCAGGGCCGCGATCCGGAGGGCGCCGGCGAGGGCCACGAACGGCGCGATCGACTGCATCGCGTAGAACGGGTTGGGCGCGGGCTGCAGCGGCGTGCCCGTGAGCTCGGAGAGCTCCTCCGCCATGAGCACCGGGTAGCGCGGGTGGGCGTTGAGCCCGGTGCCCACCGCGGTGCCGCCGATCCCGAGGAGCGAGAGCTCGGGGAGCGCGTCGCGCACGCGGCCCGCGGCGAGCCCGAGGGCCGTGCTCCAGGCCGAGACCTCCTGGCCGAGCCGGATCGGCGTCGCGTCCATGAGGTGCGTCCGTCCCGCCTTCACCACCCGGTCCCACGCCTTCGCCTTGCCGGCGAACGTCGCGGCCAGGCCGGAGAGCGCCTGGATCACCTCCGGGGCGAGCTCGAGCGCGGCGAGGCGGATCGCGGTGGGCACGACGTCGTTCGTGGACTGCGCCATGTTGACGTCGTCGTTCGGGTGGACCCGGGCCGCGCCGTCGGGCTCGCCGAGGAGCTGGTTCGCGCGCCGGGCCAGGACCTCGTTCACGTTCATGTTGTGGGAGGTCCCGGCGCCGGCCTGGTAGACGTCCACCACGAACGCGTCGCGGTGCTGCCCCGCGAGCACCTCGCGCGCGGCCTTCTCGATCGCCCGCGCCTTGGCCCGCGCGAGCAGGCCCAGCGACGCGTTCACCCGCGCCGCGGCGAGCTTCACCCGCACGGTCGCGTCGAGGTACGCCGGGTGGGCGCGCAGGCCGGAGATGGGGAAGTTCTGGACCGCGCGCGCGGTCTGGGCGCCGTAGAGGGCCCGGGCCGGAACCTCGACCTCGCCCATGGTGTCGCGTTCGGTGCGGGTGCGGGTGCGGGCGCGCTTGCGGCTGGGCATGCGACCTCCTGTCGACTGCGCAGGAGGTTAACTGCGAGCCCGTGCTCGCGCTCGCTCCCGAGCCCGGCGCGCGCACGGGCCGCCCGGCGCGGGCGCGTTCACGGGCCCGGCCCCGAACGGAGCCGGAGGGCCAGCCGGCGGAACCCGAGCTCCGTCTTCGCGTCCTCGATCTCGCTCGCGTCACATGCGCGGATCGCGTCGTCGAGGGTGCGCCACTCCAGATGCGACCCCTCCTCGAGGGGCGAGCCGTCGCCCTCGTGCGGGGCGTCGAAGACGTCCGGGCCCGGCCCGCGGACCACCTCGGCCTCGAGCACGTGGATCTTCTCGGAGACGATGCCCGGCAGGGGGAAGAACGCGCCGCCGAGGCGGCGCACGGCGGCGGGATCGATGACCAGCCCCGCCTCCTCGTGCGCCTCCTCCACCGCCCGCTGGCGCAGCGCGGCCTCGCCGAGCTCGCCCGGCTCGAGCACGCCGGCCACGATCTCCTCCACGAGCAGGTACTCCGGCTCCGGCAGCGCCGCCGTCTTCCCCCGGCGGAAGAACGCCGCCGGCCGGAGCTGGTGGCGCGTCAGCACCTCGATGCCCCGCGGCGTGCGCGCCCAGATGACGAGCGCCACCGCGTCGAGGGTGGGCCGGTCGATGACGTCGATCTCGTACTCGCGCGAGAGGCTCCCGTCGGCCCGACGGTTCCGGGCCCGCAGCCGCTTCAGCCGCAGGAAGCCTTCGTCGACCCGGGCGCGCGCGCTGTAGTCCTCGATGACCTCGATCTCCCTCACCTTCGACACGTGCCCTCCCATCACGCAGCGTCGAACGCCAGCGGCCGGTACAGCTCTCGAGCCCTCGGCCCGATCCGCGCCTGGAACGCGGCGAGGTACTCCTCGGGCGACGGCAGCCGGCCGAGGCCGGCGGCGACCGCGCCGAGCTCGGCGGAGCCGAGGAACACCTTGGCGCCCTTGCCCATCCGGTCGTCGAAGTTGCGCGTCGAGGTGGAGAAGACGGTCGCCCCGTCGGGCACGCGCGCCTGGTTCCCCATGCAGAGCGAGCAGCCGGGGGGCTCGATGCGCGCGCCGGCGCGGGCGAAGGCCGAGAAGTACGCCTCCTCCTTGAGCTGGTCCTGGTCCATGCGCGTGGGCGGACAGAGCCACGTCCGCGCGGCGCCGTTCCTCGCGTCCGCGCTCCACAGCGCGCCGGCGGCGCGGAAGTGGCCGACGTGCGTCATGCAGGAGCCGAGGAACACGTCGTCGATGCGCGTGCCCTGGACCGCCGAGAGCGGCCGCACGTCGTCGGGGTCGTTGGGGCAGGCGAGGAGCGGCTCGGTGAGGAGCGCGAGGTCGATCTCCAGCTCCGCCACGTAGCGCGCGTCCGCGTCGGCCGCGAGGAGCTCCGGCTTCACGAGCCACGCCTCCATGGCGTCGATCCGCCGGCGCAGCGCGTCGCGGTCGCCGTAGCCCTCGTCCACGAGGCGGCGGAGGAGCGCCGCGCCCGAGCGGACGTGGCGGACGACGCTCTCGACGGAGAGCGCGACCGTCGCCGCCGCCGCGCTCCGCTCGGCCGAGGCGTCGGTGAGCTCGAAGGCCTGGTCCACCGTGAGGTCGGGGAGCCCCTCCAGCTCGAGGATCCGCCCGGCGAAGACGTTCCTCTTGTTCTTCTTGGGGACCGTGAGGAGCCCTTCGCGCGCGGCCACCCAGGGGAGGGCGTTCACGACGTCACGCAGCGTGATCCCCGGGCGCAGGCTGCCCCGGAACCGGACCCGCACGCTCTCCGGCATGTCGAGCGGCATGAACCCGAGCGCGGCCCCGAACGCGACGAGCCCCGAGCCGGCCGGGAACGAGATGCCGATGGGGAAGCGGGTGTGCGAGTCGCCCCCGGTCCCGACGGTGTCGGGGAGGAGCATGCGGTTGAGCCACGAGTGGATGACGCCGTCGCCCGGCCGGAGCGAGACGCCGCCGCGTGCGCGCATGACCCCCGGGAGCGCCTTCTGCATCTTCACGTCGGCGGGCTTCGGGTACGCCGCCGTGTGGCAGAACGACTGGAGCACGAGCGGCGCCTGGAAGCGCAGGCAGGCGAGCTCGCTCAGCTCGTCGGCCG
>JAEYOU010000721.1 GCA_023411405.1 Pseudomonadota bacterium
CGTCACTCCTCGCCCCCTTGGCCTTCCGGCTGCGCGCGCGGCTGTCCGCGCTCCGGCTTGAACGCCCGCCGCGCTTGCTCCATGACCCCCTCCTTCTTCTCCGCCTTGGGCGGTGGAACGCCGGAGAGCCCGCCGCGGAGCCCCCGCACGAACGCGTTCCGGAGGATGCCGAGGACCGTCGGGACCGCCTGGACCTGCGGCCCCTGCACCGACCCTTCGATCGGGATCGTGGTCGCCACCGCGCCCGTCTCGTCGTCCTCGAAGATCTCGAGCGCCGCGTCGCCGATCCACTCCTTGAGCTTGGGCCCGAGCCCCGGCTCGGCGGCCTTCAGCTCCGCACCCTTCACGAACGGTCGCACGCCCCCGGTGAGCGCCCCGCCCTTCGCGGCGAAGCGCACGAAGAGATCGAGGGTCCCCCGCGTCGGCTTCACCTCGGCCTTCGCGTCCATCAGCCTGCCCACCTCGGCCAGCGAGAACCCGCGGAGCGTCGCCTGGCCGGCGAACGTGAGCGCCTTGGCGAGCGGGTCCGCGGTCGCGAAGACCTGCACCGCGCCGGAGCGCTGGAGCGTCCCCGTCATCGCGAAGACCGTCGGCTCCTCGCGGGCGAGCGCGGCGTTGGTCGCGAAGTTCTCCAGGGTCGCCTCGATCCCGTGGAGGCGGAGCACCGGGTCCTCCTCCTCCCGGGCGTCCACCCAGAGCACCTCCCCGTCCTTCACCTCCACGCGGTCCAGCCGGATGGGCGTCATCGCGTCGACGCGCTTCGCGAGCCCGCCGGCCTGCTTCGGCGTCCTGCGCGCCGCCGGCTCGCGCGCCTCGACGAGCGTGATCCGCGGCCGCTCGAGCTCCACGTCGCCCACGACGTGCCCCCGCAGGAGCTCGCGGCCGTACAGGCCCGCGCGGGCGCGGTCCACCCGGAGGAAGGGGTGCGCCTCCCCCTCGTCGTCGACCTTGTCGATGCGCAGCCCGTGAATCTCGTAGGAGAGGTCGGACAGCCGGAGGCGCACCGACTCGAAGTCCCCGCGCATGCCCTCCATGCCGGCGAGCACGCGCCGCGTCCCCCAGCGGACGAGCGGCTCCGCGCCGGCCATCGCCGCTCCGACGAGGAGCACGAGCACGCCGAGCACCACGAGGAGGACGCGCCAGCGGAGCTTCACCCATCAAGCTAGGGTCCGACCCCGCGCCGGAGCGCGCGCCGGCGCACACTCAAAGGGGGGCCGGCCGGTGCGCCAGACGAGGAGACCGCCCCGTTTCCGCCTGGAGCGCTAGGATACGACCATGGCGAAGAAACTGATCGGCATCCTGACCGGCGGCGGCGACGTGCCCGGGCTCAACTCGGTCATCAAGAGCGTCGTCTACCGGGGCGCCGAGTACGACCACCACGTCATCGGGATCCGGCGCGGCTGGGAGGGGCTCACGCACCTCAACCTCGAGGACCCGGAGAGCCGCGCTCGCTACGTCCTGCCGCTCGACCGCGAGAACACGCGGACGATCGACCGCACGGGCGGCACCTTCCTGCACTCGTCGCGCACAAACCCGTCGAAGATCCAGCGCCTCCCGAAGCACCTCGAGGGCAAGGACTTCCCGGTCGCCCAGAGCACCAAGGGCGGGGTCGTCACCACGACCTACGACGTCTCGAAGCAGGTGCTGAAGAACCTCGAGGCGCTCGGCCTCGACTACCTGCTCGCCATCGGCGGCGACGACACGCTCTCGTACGCGGCCAAGCTGCACCAGTTCGGCTTCAAGGTGATCGCGATCCCGAAGACGATGGACAACGACGTCCGGAACACCGAGTACTGCATCGGGTTCTCGACGGCCATCACGCGCGCGATGGACGCGATCGAGCGGCAGCGGACGACGGTCGGCTCGCACGAGCGGATCGGCATCTTCCGCGTCTTCGGGCGCGACGCCGGGTTCACGGCGCTCTACACCGCCCACGTCACCTCGATCCGCTGCATCATCCCCGAGTACAGGCCCAAGCTCGACAACGTCATCGACCTGCTCGTCCGCGACAAGCGCTCGAACCCCTCGGCGTACTCGCTCGTCGTCCTCTCCGAGGGCGCCGAGTGGGAGGGCTACAAGGTCCAGGAGTACGGGGACGCCGACGCGTACGGCCACCGGAAGAAGGCGAGCGTGGCCGAGTCGCTCTCGGACGAGATCAAGCGCCGCTCCGGCGAGGAGACGATCGTCTCCGACCTCACCTACGATCTGCGCTCCGGCGATCCCGACTTCATCGACAAGCTCGTCGCCTCGACCTTCGGCACGATGGCGTTCGACGCCGTGCTGCAGAACCAGAGCGGGCTGATGGCCGCACTCGTCGACGGCAAGTACGACCTCGTGCCGATCCCCGATCCGAAGCTCGGGCCGCGGAAGGTGGACATCGCCACGATGTACAACACCGATCGGCTGCGGCCGAACTACGCGAACAAGCGGGGACTGCCGGTGTTCTTGAATCGGATCTGAAGGGCCCGCGTCCTCCGGGGCGGGCTTCAGGCCTCGGGCTTCAGACCTCGGGCACTGCGCCCGACAGGATCGTTCGCGGCGCACGGCGCGCGGCGTCCTCCCTGAGGCCCGATGCCCGAGGCCCGCTTCTCTCACCCCGCCGCCGCCCGCACCTGCCCCACCGCCGGCAGCTCGAGCGACACCGCCGCCGCGTGCACCACCGCGGCGACGCGGACGGCGTCGTGCACCGCGTCCTCGGAGAGGCCGCCCTGGAGGACGACCTGCTCGTGCGACCGGACGCAGGCCTCGCAGCCGTTCACGGCGGAGACGGCGAGCGAGAAGAGCTCGAAGTCGACCTTGTTCGTGGCCGGCTTCACGAGGCGCTGCATGCGGAGGCGCGCCGGCTTCTCGGAGTAGCTCGCCTTCCCGATCATGTGGCGGAACCGGTAGTAGACGTTGTTCATCGCCATGAGCGCGGCGGCGGCGAGCGCGTCGTCGATCACCGCCGCGTCCACCTCGGCGGCCGCGTCCCGGAGGAGCGCGTCGCGCAGGGTGGTGTTGCGCGCGGCGGCCGCGGTGGCCACCGCCACGCCCCAGCGCTGGGCGGCCGTGAGCGCGCCGCCGGGCTGGAGCACCGTCTGGAGGTTCACCTTGATGTCGCGCGCGGGCTCGGGGAGCGCCTCGCGGACCGCGTCCAGGGCCGCCACGTCAGGCCGCCTCCAGGGTCTTCTCGCCCTTCTTCCAGTTGCACGGGCAGAGCTCGTCGGTCTGGAGCGCGTCGAGCACCCGGAGCGTCTCGTCCACGTTCCGGCCGACCGAGAGGTCGTTCACGGAGACGTGCCGGATGACGCCCTCGGGATCCACGACGAACGTGGCGCGCAGGGCGACGCCCGCCTCCTTGTGCAGGATGCCCAGCGCGCTCGCGAGCTCGCGCTTCGTGTCCGCGAGCATGGGGAACGGGAGCGCCTTCAGGTCGGGGTGGCTCTTCCGCCAGGCGAGGTGGACGTAGTGGGTGTCGGTGCTGGCCCCGAGCACCTGGGCGTCGCGGTCCTGGAAGTCGCCGTTGCGCCGGCCGAACTCCGCGATCTCGGTGGGACAGATGAAGGTGAAGTCCATGGGCCAGTAGAAGAGGACGGTCCACTTCCCGGGGTGGCTCTTCTCGGTGAGCTGCTGGAACTCCTTGCCCTGCTCGAGCCCCACGACGGCCTGCAGCGCGAACTCCGGGATGCGGTCTCCGACGGTCAACATGGGTGTCGTCTCCGTTGCCTGTTCCGGGCGGCGTCCATCGCCGCGACGGGGCAGAAGATGCCCGCACGCCTGTGATAGTTCCAATACATCCTTCCGACTTCTGCGTTAGGATGATCCTATCATGGCGATCCGCCCGCACCCTTTCACCCTCCGGCAGCTCCAGTACGCGCTCGCCGTCGCGGAGGCGCTCAGCTTCCGCCGCGCCGCCGAGCGCTGCCGGGTGGCACAGCCCTCCCTCTCCGCCCAGGTGGCGGCGCTCGAGGAGGCGCTCGGCGTCCGGCTGTTCGAGCGCAGCCGCCGGCAGGTGCTCGTCACCCCCGCCGGCGCCGCCCTGCTCGAGCGGGCG
>JAEYOU010000729.1 GCA_023411405.1 Pseudomonadota bacterium
CGCCCGCGTCGTGCTCCGCTACGCCCGCACCCGCGTGCGGCGGGCGGTGCTCTTCACGGTCCACCGGGGCATGGCGCAGGGCTGGGTGGGGCTCGGCGGCGGGCTGGCCGCGGGGGCGGCCGCGATCCGGCTGCGCCTCGGGACGCCTGGGGTCCTCGAGACCGTGGTCCGGACGCGCGCCCACTACCTCGGCCCGCTGCCGCGGACCGAGGCCAACGTCCGGCTGCTCAAGGCGATCGGGGGCGGGGTGCCGCGGAACGCGCTGCTCGTGCCCATCCTGGCCCTCGGACGCGTGGTGAACGTGCTCTACGCCGACGGCGGGCGCGGGGCGATGGTGGACGCGGACGGGGTGGGGGAGCTGCTCATCCTCGCCACGCGCATCGCGCAGAGCTACGACGCGCTGGTGGCGCGGGTCTGAGGTATTCTCCGCCGGCCATGGGCGCCACGGTCCACTACTTCATGCTCCCCGAGGACGAGGTCGCGCTCTTCCGGCTGCTCGCGCGCCGGGAGGTGACGGTCTACCCGGAGCTCGTCCCGCCCGGCTGGGTCCCGCTCGTCGCCGGTCCCGAGACGCCGGCGCAGCTCGACGGCTCGGCCTACTACCTGGCGCTCGAGCGATACGGCCCCGTGATCGTCCACTCGGTGAAGCGCGGTCCCGACAAGGGGATGCTCGCCATCGAAGAGGTGCCGTCGCCGGTGTTTCACTACGAGCGCTCGCTCCGCAACGAGGAGGGCGAGCTGGTGGCCGGCCGCATCTGGGCGGAGCTGGACGTGGACGACGCTCCCGACAGCCGGAAGGGCAAGCCCTACGCGCTCAAGGCCCTCTTCCTCGAGATCCAGGAGCTCTTCAAGAAGAGCTGGCGCCGGAGCGAGCCCAAGGGGTTCTGGGTCGGGCCCCACGCGGCCACCGCGTGGAAGCGCGGCGAGCTCAAGCTCCGCGAGGCCGGTCACAAGGGCGGCCTCATCGACGTCTGGCGGTGAGACCGGGGCGGGGGCGCGGCCCTGCGGACCGTTGACGAGACGCGCCAGGACCGGTAGACGGAAGTGCTTCCGGAGTTCTTGACCGTGACCCTATCTGCCCGATATAAGGCCGCCCTCGCCGGGGTCCTGGTTGCCCTGCCGATGCTCGTCCTCGCGGAGGTTCGCGTGGCCGGGGCGGTGCTCCCGGACGGCGCGGTGAAGGTGGCGGAGAATCGGTACCGGGTGCCGCAGACCTGGGAAGAGACCCTCCGGTTCTATCGACAGAGCTACCCGCCCAGGTATACAAGGCGGGCCATCGCCGACCAGCCGGGCGTGAAGGCGATCCACATCGCCAACCCGGACGCGAAGGCGGGGAGCTGGGAAGGGCTGAACGTCTACGAGGCGAAGGGCGAAGTACGAATCTTCGTGCTCTTGAAGGGGAAGTAGGGCTGGATGTAGAACCTGCCCGCGAGCGAAGGCCAGCTTTGCTGGCCCGGAGCGGGCAGGGGGTTCGGGGGAGCGCAGGCTCCCATTGGCGAAGCGAAGCGAAGCCGAGGGGAGCCGAGCACTTCCCCCGTGGAGATTGGGGAATCGTCTAACGGCAGGACGCCAGACTCTGGATCTGGCTATCTAGGTTCGAATCCTAGTTCCCCAGAAGACGTGCTCCGGCGTTGCCTGCCACAACGATCGGGGCTAAAGAAAGCGAGGAACGTGGCCCGTTAGTCTAGCGGTCAGGACGTCGGCCTCTCACGCCGAAAACATGGGTTCAATTCCCGTACGGGTCACACCCTGTGCCCCACGCAACTCCGTCCAGTTGCGTGGGGTTTTTTCTTTCCTGCGTCCGACACCGGAACAAGTCACGGCCCCGGGGCAGCGTTTCGCTGTCCGGGCCGCGTTCGAGCCTCGAGACTCCCCGCTGTCTAGTACACGGTCAGATCGACCTTGGTGATCGAGCCCTCGCCCGCGAGGTAGAGCGTCGCCCCGTCGGGGCTCGTCGCCTGGACGGTCCTGGATACGGGGAGCGTGCCCAGCGCCGCACCGTCGGCCACACGAAAGACGGTCGTGCCCGAGCTCGCGAGCCGACCATCGGGCGTCACGGCCTGGATCCGATCGGACTGCGGGTACCGGAGCAACGAGAGGTCGTTGCCGTTCAGCAGGTATCCCGCGTAGTACACGCCGGACCCGTCCGGCACCGCGACCACGCTCCACGCCGGATACGGGAACCCGTACCCACCGTTGTACGTGCTCTCGGTCAGCTTCGTGAACTGCCCCGTCGACACGTCGTAGCGCGCGATGTTGCCCCCGGAGATGCCGGACTCGCCGACGAAGAGGCTCGTCCCGTCCTCCGTGGCGGCGAGCGCGCCGCCGTAGAAGCCCCAGAGCTCGTCCAGGACCTGTCCGCTGGCGAGGTCGATGAGCGTGGGGGTCGTCCACTGGTCCCAGTCGATCGTGGCCAGGCGCCCCTGCGCGAGCACCTCGATGTCGGCGTTCACCCGCGGAGTGGGGATGAACCCGTCGAACGAGAAGCTCGTGAGATCGATGCGGGCGATGGAGAGGGCGCCGCGGTGGGCGACGTAGAGCGCCGCTCCGTCGAGCGCCACTTCGAGGTCGCTCGGCAGCGAGGCGACCACGACGGCGCCGAGCGGCTCGAGGGTGTCGGCGTCGATCGCGACCACGAGCTCGCGGGCGACGTCCAGGCCGTAGAGCCGGGGCCGGATCGGGTCCGCCACCAGGATGCTCAGCGTGTACGACGAGAGCGGCTCCGGCTCCAGCTCCCGCTTGCCGAGCGTCGCGGGGTCGATCAGGTCCCCGATGTTCTGGTACGAGACCCTCCCCGCGCCGTACGTCCAGAGCTCGGTGCCGTTGGCCGCCAGCGCGGCGGCGGTGACCGGACTCGGCAGGGAGGCGACCGGCTTGACCAGCGCCGCGTCGTGAATGGAGCTGCTGCCGACGGCGAAGGTCCCGGCGGGATCCTCCGCGAAGACGAGCTCCCCAACGCGCCCGAGCACGTGCCCGAGGTGCCCCGCGTCGAGCTGGTACCCGGCGTAGTAGACGTGCTGCCCGCCCGGGCTCAGGTAGACGTGCCGCGCAGGATACGGGAAGCCGTAGCCATCATCCCAGGTGCTCTCGTCCACCGCCGTGGCCGTCGCGCCGCTCACGTCGTACTTCGTGAGCGTCCCGCCCGAGATGCCGGCCTCACCGGCGAACAGGAACCTCCCGTCGCTGGAGAGCTCCAGGTCCGGCGCGTAGTTGCCCCAGGAGTTGAGCAGGACGTCGGCGCCGGTCGCGAGGGTGACCGCCCGGATGTCGCACCACTGGGCGACCTCCGCGTAGTAGACCTTGCCGCCGTCGGTCACCTCGACGGCGTACGGATCCGACTGCACCGAGAGCGTCCCCGTGAGCTCGAGGCGCAGTGGGTCGATCACCGAGATCTCGTGGGCCGCGTCGTGCGAGACCACCATCCTGGTGCCATCGGGCGAGAGGCTGAGATCGTCCGCCTTGCGCGGGAGGGGGATGCGCGTCAGCTCCAGCTTCTGATCGGCGTCGATCACGACCACCTGCGACGGCGTACCGGCGTCGAGCGCGTAGAGGAGGCACCGATCGGGATGGGCGACGAGCTTCGTGATCTGGCCGGAGACCTCGAAGGAGCCTCCCGCGCCGAGCGCGGCCGGGTTGCAGGTGCACCCCTCGTCCGACTCGCCGTTGCAGTTCTCGTCCGTGCCGTTGCCGCACGTCTCGGCGGCGGGCTTCACGTCACCCTGGCAACTGCCCCAGACGTTCCACGCGCAGGTGTCGGAGCAGGTCCGGACCATGGTGCCGAGCGCGCACGCCCCCACGTCCGATCCGCACGCCCTGCTGTCCTGCGCCCCGGCGGCGCATTCGCCTTGCCCCGTGCACTCGGACCACTCCCCCCAGGCCCCCTCAGGGCAGAGCTTGGTCATGGTGCCGCAATTGCCGCACGGGCGCTGCATCGAGTCGCCCGGCTCACAACCGACCGGCTCACCGCTGGTGGTGCTCTTCGATTCACAGCCAGAGAGCACCGCGAGCAGCGCCAGCACGTACGCACGTCGAGCCATGTGTCCCCCTCCAGGCACAAGGAATGAAGCAACCCTGGGTTGAGGCTGCATTGTGCCGGGTTCGACCCCGGCTGGGAAGCGGAACGCACGTCGCGGCGCCCTCGGTACGGGAAAGCCCCAGGGGCCCCGCGGCTCCGAGACGCCGCGGCCCCGGCCGGCGTGCGCCGGCGCGGGGCCGCTCTCCACACCGAGGCTGCTCGGCGCGTCCCTGCCGGCTACCAGACGTAGATGCTCGCCCACGGGAAGCTGCCCGCCGTGGCCGAGAAGTACGTGTAGCCGCCGACCTGCGTGAGCGGGAAGGGCCCCGCGCCGCAGCTCGCCGTCGGCGTCCCGCCGTTCACGCTGATCGTCCGGCCGGCGAAGTTGGAGCAGCCCCAGCCATTCACGCGCTGCGCAGTCCGGAAGCAGGCCGCGCCGGTGGTGTTGAAGTTGCCCGTGTTGTTCGAGAACGTGGTCGGGTTCGTGCACGGCGCCGGGTCGGCGGGCTCGAAGGTGGCGGTGACCTCGCCGCCGTTCGCCGTGCACGTGCCCGTCCCCGTGCACGTCCCACCCCACCCGGCGAACCTCGATCCCGCCGCCGCCGTGGCCGTCAGGGTCAGGCTCTCGGAGCAACCCAGGATCGCTTCGCAGGTGGCGCCGCAGTCGATCTTGCCGTCGGAGGAGCGGACCGTCCCGGTGCCGGTGCCGAGCTTCCTCACGGGCACCCACCGCGCGCAAGGGTTCTGGTTGAAGTTGGCGGTCACCGACCGATCCGCGGTGATCGTGAGGAGGCAGCTCCCCGTCCCGGTGCAGGCGCCGCTCCAGCCCACGAACGTGGACCCCGTCGCGGCAGTGGCCGAGAGGGTCACGACCGTGCCCGGCGCGAGGGAGGTGCTGCAGCTCACCCCGCAATCGATGCCGCCCGGCCTGGAGGTGACCGTCCCCGCGCCCGTGCCGGAGCGCGTCACCGTGAGGGAGTACGAAGGGGCGAGCTCGAACGCCGCCTCCGCGGAGCGGGTCACCGACGTGAGGGTGCAGGTCGGGCTCGCGCCGGTGCAGCCGCCGCTCCAGCCGGCGAAGCGGGAGCCGGCCGAGGGCGTGGCGGTCAGCGTCAGGTTCGAGCTGCAGCCGTACGGAAACGAGCACGCGGGGGCCGACGCGGTGCAGGTCGTGCCGTCGCCCGAGGTGATCGTGCCGGTGCCCGCGCCGGACTTCGTGATCGCGGCGTAACCGCTCGGACACGTGTGGAACGCTGCGGTGACCGATCGCGCGGCCGTCATCGTGACGATGCAGGTCGTGGCGGTGCCGGCGCAGGCACCGCTCCAGCCGCCGAAGGTCGACGCGGTGGTGGTCGCCGTCAGGGTCACGGTCGTGCCGGAGGCGAAGGTCGCGCTGCAGGTCGCGCCGCAGTGGATGCCGCCCGTGCTCGAGGTGACGGTGCCCGCGCCCGTGCCGCTCTTCGCCACCGTGAGCGCGTACGTCGTCGTCCCGCCGTGCGGGGTGGTCGCGCTCGTCTTGCTCGACGGCGGCGAGGCGACGGTGATGTCCACCGCCTCGACCAGGTAGTAGTAGGTCGTGTTCCCGGCGACGGTCGTGTCGGAGTACGCGGTGCCGGTCACGCCGGTCGCGATTCGGTTCGCGGCCGAGGGGGTCATGCCGGTGCCGTTCGTGCTGCGGAAGACGTCGTACGTCACGGCGCAGCCCGCGCCCGGCGACGGGACCGCGCTCCACCGGAGGTCCACGCGGTTGGCGGAGACCGCGGTGGCGGTGAAGTTGGTCGGGATGTTGGGCGTGGCGCAGGAGAGGCCGCCGCCGCCCTCGAGCGGGAACTGCATCGGGGCGAGCAGCGCGTGCTTGCCGGGGGAGGGCAGGGTGGGCTCGTACTGCGCGCCGAGGAGGCCGTAGTCGTCCTCGCCGTTGAGCGCCCAGTAGGTCCAGTGCAGGTTCGGCCGGGCCTCGATGTACTGAACGAGGCACTGGAACCACTGGCCCTGGCTGCCGGGCGCGGTGCCGGTGTAGTCGCCGTTGTTCGCGCCGAACTCGCCCACGAGCACGGGCGCGATCCCGTCCCGGCTGATGTAGCCCCAGTACTTGTCCCAGACGGCCGCCAGGCTGTCGCAGGTCGTGGCGCTCGTGAACCACTTCTGCCGGAAGAGGTTCGGGCCGTAGTCGTGCGCCGAGTAGACGAGGCGGTTCGGGACGCTCAGGACCACCGGGTGCGTCGCCACGCCCTGGAGGTTGCCGCCCCACCAGTCGCAGTCGCCGTCGTAGCACTCGGCCCCCTCGACGACGACGAGCAGGTCCGGGTTCTCGGCGAGGATGGCGTTGCCGATGCGCTCCGCGGCCTTGGGCCAGTTCCGGTCGCTCGTGACCGGGCAGCCGCCCGTGGCGGTGTCGCCGGTCCAGCAGGCGCCGGTCGGCGCGCCGGCCACGTTGAGGTGCGGCTCGTTCCGGAGGTCGACCCCGATGACGATCGGGTTGCCCTGGGGATCCCTGAAGTCCCGGTAGCGCCGGACGAGCGTGACCCAGTTCGCGATGAGCGTCTGCTCGGAGAACTCCGGCGTGTACCAGAGGCCGTTCTCCTGCGCGCTGTTCCCCGCCGTGGAGCGGTGGTTGTCGAGGAGGACGCGGATCCCGACGTCGCCGAGCGTCTGGATCACCCGGTCCATGATCGTGAGCGAGTCGAGCCCGATCACGTCGCGGTTCGTCGGGCCGGCGCCGTTGGACGCGCCGATGTTTGTGGGGTGGATGGGGAACGAGACCATGTCGTCCGAGAACGGCATCCGGACGACGTTGTAGCCGAGCGACTTGATCGTGCTCACGATGCTGTGCCAGTCCTGGCACCAGAGCCCGTGGATCACCTTGTCGGTGGTCTCGAACCCGTACCAGTTGATGCCCGCGATCCGGACCACCTCGCCGTTCTCGTCGAGGATCTGGCTGCCGCTCGTGTGCCAGTAGCCGGCGCCCGCCGCTGCGGCGCGCGCTCCCGGACCGAAGGTGAGCGCCACGACGAGGAGCGTGAGCCGGAGCCCGCGACCGCCGCGGGCGGAACAGCGCGAGAGACGCATGACGTGCCTCCTGAGGTTCGAGAGGGGCGGGCACGGCGCGGGGAGCTCTCGACACGGGACCCGCGGGGCTGCGCCGCCCAGGCGATTCCGGACGGAGGACGGTCCCACTTGCTAACGCTTGGAGCAAGCACGAAGGTGCGCTGTCCGTGAATCGGCCCGGAATCGCTCCCGTCCGTGGCGGGCCTGGGGCGGAACGGGCCGCGCACTGCAACCCCGTCCAGGTTGCCCGGAGGACCCGTTTGCGGGACGTACTGGGGCATGGAACCTTCCCCGCCCTCGTCCGGCACCCTCTTCACGCTCGGCCTCCTCGGCAGCGTCGGCGCGAGCTTCGGAACCGCGCTGGGCGCGCTCCCGGTCCTCGCCGTCCGCCGGATCTCGGCGCGGGCGCAGGACGTGCTCCAGAGCGTCGCCGCCGGGATCATGCTGGCGGCGACCGTGTTCTCGCTCGTCCTCCCCGGCATCGCCGCGGCGGAGGCGCGGGTCGGCGCGGCGCTCCCCGCGACCCTGATCGTGACCGGCGGGATCGTTCTCGGGAGCCTCGCGGTCCACCTCGTCCACCGGCACGCCCCGCACGTGCACTTCCAGGGCGCGCCCGAGGGTCCGCCCTCCCGGCGTCTCGGGCAGATGTGGCTCTTCGTGGTGGCCATCACCCTCCACAACTTCCCCGAGGGCATGGCGGTGGGCGTGGGGTTCGGCGGCGGCGTCGCGAGCGGGACCACGCTCGGGCTCGCCATCTTCATCCAGAACCTGCCCGAAGGGTTCCTGGTGGCGCTCGGGCTCGCGAGCGTGGGCTATCGGCGCGGACGGGCGGTGCTCGTCTCGTGCGCGACCGGACTCGTCGAGACGGTGGGCGGGCTCGTCGGCGCCTCCGCGGTGGCCGTGGCCGCGGCCGCGCTCCCCTGGACGATGGGGTTCGCCGCCGGGGCGATGCTCTTCGTCATCAGCCACGAGATCGTCCCGGAGACGCACCGGAACGGCTACGAGGTCGAGGCGACCTTTGGGCTCGTCGGCGGGTTCGCCCTGATGCTGCTCATGAACGCGGCGCTGGGGTGACGCACGGCGGCTGGCGTGGCCCAGGTCGCCGGCGGGGAGCGGTCCGACCCTGAGTGCGCGAGCACCCGGAGGACCGGGTCGCCGGACCCGTTCGATCCCGTGCCGACGCAGGAGCCTGGACGGGACGGAACCTTGGCGCATGCGATGCACCCGACAGGCCCAGGCGCAGCGCGTGTGCAGACCGCTGTCCGAGTGAGGCTGACATGAAGGGCCGCACCGTCCTCATCGTGGATGACTCGCCCGTCTCCCGGAAGATCCTCCGGAGCTGCCTGCCGAAGGAGCCGGTGTGCGCGGTGCGCGAGGCGGGCGACGGCGAGGCGGCGCTCCAGCAGTTCACCGAGCAGCGCCCCGACGTCACGTTCCTCGACCTCACGATGCCGCGCATGGCCGGGCTCGACTGCCTCGCGGCGCTCAAGGCGCTCTCGAAGGAGGCGGTCGTGATCGTCGTCACGGCCGACGTCCAGCCGCGCTCCATCTCGCGCGCGCTGGAGCTCGGCGCGGCCGAGGTCCTGCGCAAGCCGCCGACCCGCGAGGCCGTGGCGCAGGTGCTGGCGCGCGTCGCCCCGGTGGCCGGAGGGTCGAATGCCGTCTGAGGGGGCCTCGCTCGCGGCGGAGCAGCTCGACGCGCTGCAGGAGCTGATGAACATCGCGTTCGGGCACGCGAGCGCGGAGCTCGCCCACGCGCTGGATCGCGGCGTGGGGCTCACGGTGCCCGCCGCGCAGGTCATGCCCGCGGTGCTACTCCGGTACTACGTCGGCGCGGAGCTGAAGGGAGAAGGGCGGGTCGCCATCCTGGAGCAGGCCTTCGCGGGCGAGCTCCAGGGGAGCGCCTTCCTCGTGCTCCCGGAGGCCGTCGGGGACGAGGAGCTTCGCCGGATCGGCGGCGTGCTGGTCCGGGCCTGCGTGGAGCGGCTGGCCGAGCTGCTGGGGGGCGCGGTGCGGTTCGAGGAGCCGCGCGTCGCGCGCGCGGAGCGAAGGGAGGCCGCGGCGCGCGCGGACGTCTTCCGGAAGGAGCTGCCGGCGCTCGTCCTCGGGACCGCGTTCCACCTCGAGGCACCCGCGGCGACCGGCCACCTCTTCCTGACCTGCAGCGCGGAGGCGATCCGGTGGCTGCAGGGCGCGCTGCCGCGGTTCCTCGCGCGTTACGCGTGACGCCGACCCCAGAGGTCCGCCGGGCGGACCGTGGTCCGCGGCGCGTGGTGCGTACGTGGCCAGGCGGTAGCTGACCGTGGCGCGTGCCAGGTGGCCCAGCGTGCGGTCGCGGAACGGAAGCGTGGGCGCGGCGCGATGTCGCTGGGGGCCCATCCTGGACTGCGAGCACGAACGACTGCCGATCGGGCGGGTCGCTCGCGCGCAAGGACTCGTTTCGTGGAGTCGAAGCGGGCTCAGCTGCTCGCGCAGGAGACGCCGAACCTCACGCGCATGAGGTAGGTGCCGAGCGGGAAGATGGCTGTCTTGTCGCCGCCGCAGTACTTCACCAGCGCGTTGCGGTGGCGCTCGAGGAAGCTCAT
>JAEYOU010000117.1 GCA_023411405.1 Pseudomonadota bacterium
GGGGCTGCTCGCGCTCGCGGCCGTGCTGCGGCGGCGCTCGCGGGGAGCGGGGTGACGGCGACGCGGGGACGATAGGGCTGTCGGCTCGGGTGGCCCCGCGGGGCGCAGGCGTGGTCGCGGGGCCCCACGACGGCGCGCTCGGCCGCATCCGCGTCCGAGCTCCCGAGGTCGCTCTCAGGGTGCTCGCTCTGCCCAGTAGCGTCGGCGCTGGAACGGATAGGTGGGGAGGGGCACTCGCTGACGCCGGGTGTGTGCCTGGTATGCACCCCAGTTCACGTCTACTCCTCCGCACCAGAGCGCGCCCAGGCTGCCGAGAATGACCTCGGCGTCCGACCTCCCCTGTTCCGGAGGAGCGAGTGAGGTAAGGACCGTGCGCAGGGGGTCGAGTGCTCCGGCCTGCGCCGGCCCGACCTCCAGCACAAGGGCGTCCCGCTCCTGGAGCGCTCGCAGCGCCTGCTGCGTCGACACCGCTACCTTGCGCTGCTGGGCGACCCAGTAGTTCGGATCGATCGCCTGCGACGGGGTGATCCAGTCACCGGTGACGCCGGACAGGAAGCGACGGCTTGGACGGCTGAGCTTCGTTGCCTCGAGCTGCAGGTGGAAGCTCGGCAGCTTCCGCGCCGCACGCTGCAACTCGGAAGCCGCGTGCGGAGCCTCGGGGGACGATGGCACGGGGCTCCATCGAGCGCAGGCCAGCAACAACGCGTCCTCGAGGGAGAAGACCCCGGCCAGACAGGCCGCCACGTACTCACCGACGCCAGCGCCGATCATGAGCCCAGGTTGGACGCCCCACTCCATCCAGAGCTGCGCCAGCGCATACTCGATCGCGACGAGCGCGGGGCCTCCCAGTCCGCTCTGCCAGAGCTGCTCCGCTCGTCCGTCCGACGCAGCCGGCGGGAAGAGGAGCCGGCGCAGCTCGAGCCCGAGCTGCGACCGAAGGAGGTCCGAGCACTGGTCCACGTGGGCGCGGAAGGTCGGCTCGGTCTCGTAGAGCTCCCGAGCCGTGGCTTCATGGCGCGTCTCGAGATCCGGGAACAGGAAGACGGTCGTCTGCCGGTCGGACGCCCGCGTCGGCAACGCGGGCGGGCCGCCGCTCTCCAGCGCAGCGGCCGCGTCCTGCATCTCGCGGCACACGACGCTCCGGCGATGTCCGAACGCCTTTCTGCCGACCTGGAGCGTGTAGGCCACGTCGGCGAGGCGGAGGTCCGGGTGCTGCCGCAGGTGCCGGGCCAAGGTCGCGCTCGCCGCGTCGAGCGCGTCGCGCGTCATCGCCGACAGGACGAGCAGCTGCGGCTGCCGGGTGGCCGCTCGCTGCGCGACAGGAACCTCCTCGAGGACCATGAAGACGTTGGTGCCACCCAGCCCGAAGGCGTTGACGCCGGCGCGACGCGGGTGACCAATCGCCTCGAAGTCACGAAGGCTCTTGTTGACGAAGAACGGGCTGCCAGCAAAGTCGATCTGCGGGTGGGGACGCTCGAAGTGCAGGCTGGCCGGTATCTTCCCGCGCTCGAGCGCGAGCGCGGCCTTCACGAGGCTGGTCACGCTGGCGGCGGCGCCCAGGTGTCCGACGTTGGTCTTGACGGAGCCGAGCGCGCAGTACTGCCTCCTGTCCGTGTGGGCCCGGAAGGCCCGCGTGAGCGCCGCCACCTCGGTCGGATCGCCCATCGCCGTCGCGACGCCGTGCGCCTCGACGTAGCCGATGGTCTCCGGATGGACGCCCGCCGTGGCCAGGCACTCCGCGACGGCCTCAGCCTGCCCATCCACCCCCGGCGTCGCGAAGCCCATCTTCCGGGCGCCGTCGTTGTTGAGGGCGGAGCCCTTGATGACGGCGTGGATGAAGTCGCCGTCCGCCAGCGCCTCTTCGAGCCGCTTGAGGACCACCAAGCAGACGCCGTTGCCGCCGGCCACCCCCGCGGCGCGGGCGTCAAAAGCCCGGCAGTGCCCGTCCGGTGGGAAGTACCCGCCCTCCTGGTAGAGGTACCCGCAGGTCTGCGGGAGCAAGATCGACACGCCACCGGCCAGGGCCATGTCGCACTCCCGGCCGAGGAGGCTCTGATACGCCAGGTGAACGGCCGTCAGCGACGTGCAGCAGGCGGTCTGGACGTTGACGCTGGGCCCCCTGAGCCCAAGCTTGAAGGAGGCTCGAGCGGGCACATAGTCCGCGTGGTTCCCCACCGCCACCGCGAAGCCCGCCATCGAGACGGGGACGCGAGGTCGGGGCAAGTACCTCTCGTACGTGCTGGCACCCGCGCCGGCGAAGACCCCGATCCTCCCCGGGTACTTCTCCGGAACGTACCCAGCGTCCTCGAGCGCTTCCCAGGCGCACTCCAGGAACACCCGGTGCTGCGGATCCAGGACGGTGGCCTCCTCCGGCGGAATCCCGAAGAACTCGGCGTCGAACAGGTCGACGCCCTCGAGCAACCCCCAGGCCTTGACGTAGTGCGGGTCCCGGAGGACCGCCGGGTCCGACACGACGGCCTCCGCGTCGGAGAAGAAGGCGATCGACTCCACGCCGTCCACCAGGTTTCGCCAGAGCTGCTCGACGTTCTTCGCTCCGGGGAAGCGCCCCGCCATCCCGACGATCGCAACGTCGCAGAGGTTGTCCTGCGGCTCGGCCTCGCTCATCAGGACCTCCGCCGTCGCATCGCTGCCCTGCGTGCGGTACCCCGGCCCATGCTCTCCTCGAAGTTCTGCGACGTCGGCGCCCGGCCGACGAGCTCCGCCCATCCGCGCACCGTGGGGTTCCTGAAGATGTCGACGATGGGGATCTCCCTCGCGTACGTCTCCTGGAGCTTGCGCTGGACGCGCACCATCAGCAGCGAGTCACCGCCCACCTCGAAGAAGTTGTCGTGCACGCCCAGGCGAGCGACGTGGAGCAGCTCCTGCGTGAAGCTCGCGATCGTCTGCTCCACCTCGTTGCTGGGCGCCACGTACTCCGATCTGGCCTGGTGCAATGCCTTCTGGCCCGGCGAGGGCAAGGCCCGGCGATCCACCTTGCCGTTGGGGGTGAGCGGCAACTCGTCCAGCACCACGTAGGTCGAGGGCACCATGTGCGCGGGGAGCTTGGCCTTCAGGAACGAGGCCAGCGCGTCCTGCTTGAACCGCCGTGCGGTGGGAGGCGCCTGGGCGAGCATCACGTGCTGGCCCAGGCGCGCGGTCGCGTCGCCAGGCTCCGGGAAGGCAGCGAAGCGCGAGAACCCGCGAGCGAGGAGGAGCCGCTCCCACTCGCCTGGCGGGAGGAAGGGGACGTTTCGCTCCGTCCGCTCGTCGTCGAACGCGCTCATGCCCTCGATGAACCCCACCGTCATCATCTGCCAGCGGGCGTAGCGCGTCCCCTCGACCATCAGCAGCACTCCCCCCGGCGCGAGCAGCGAGAGGAGGTTCGGCAGGGTCTGCTGCAGGCTCCGCGCGTCATGGAGCACGTTGGCGGCCACGATCGCGTCGTAGGCGTGCAGCGCGTAGCCCTGCACCTCCGGACCTTCGTCGATGTTCAGCAGGCCGTACTCGACGAACGGGTACTCCCGGAACTTCTGCCGGGCCTGATCCGTGAAGAACGTGGATCGATCGGTGTACGTGTAGACGGTCGCATCGGGCGGCAGGCGCGGCAGCAGCGAGGCCGTCGTCCCGCCGGTGCCGGCGCCAACCTCGAGCACCCGCAACGGCTGCCCGGCCGGCCACCGCCTCGCCAGCCCCTCCATCACCCCCGCCGCGATGGCGTTGTAGTACTGCGACACGGGGTTGAACTGGTACAGGCTCTCGGCGGTCTCCCACGAGCCGCCCGGGAAGAAGAGGTCGAGCGGGTCCGCCTGCCCCCGGAGCATGGCCGTCAGGTGGGCTCCGCTCTCCGTCAAGTACGAGAGGAGCGCCTGCGCTTCCGACCCGACCTCTCCGGCGCCTCGCTGGAGTCGGTCCCACTCCTCGCGCTGCCTGTCCGGCAGGTCCGTCGGCAGGGGCTCCGGGCAGGCATAGGCCTCCCCTCGGCTCCGGAGCAGGCCCTCCTCACGAAGCGCCTCGAGCCACTGGCCCACGAGCTTCCGGTAACGGGGCAGGATCTCGAAGCGCGTCAGCAGCTCGTCCAAGGTGTGGGCGGCTCCCGCCTGTTCGAACGCGCCCAGCTCCCTGAGAGCGCGGCACAGGTATCCGATGCTCAGCCTGTCCAGGGCGTCCATGGCGCGCGCGAGGCCATCGAGGTCGGCGGGAGCACGCTTCGCCTGCGACCCTCCCGCGTCCACCAGGTGATCCCAGCGGAGCTGCACCTGCGCGGCGTCCGCCGTGTCCGTCTCGAACAGCTCCGCGTCCTTGCCTGGAGCGGGCACGATGTATGCGACGAGTTGCTTGTCGCCGCGCGGATCGCCTACCGCCTGCACGACCCCGGTACGCAGGCCCGGATGGCGCTCCAGCGTCGCCTCGATCTCGCCGAGCTCCACCCGGTGCCCGCGGATCTTCACCTGCGAGTCGTCCCGCCCCAGGAACTCGACGTTGCCGTCGGGCAGGTACCGCCCCCAGTCGCCGGTGCGGTACAGCCGTTCGCCGGTCCGTGGGTGAACGATGAAGCGGGCGCGGGTCTTCTCGTCGTCACGCCAGTACCCCTTCGCCAACCCGACGCCGCCGATGTAGAGCTCTCCGGGCACCCAGACCGGGCGAAGCTCGAGCCGGGCGTCGAGCACCTCGAGGGTCTGGTTCACCATCGGTCTGCCGTACGGGATGCTCTTCCAGCCCGGCTCCACGCGACCGACGGGGTAGAGGATCGACCAGATCGAGGCCTCCGTCGCGCCGCCGAGGCTGACGACGGCGAGCGGCGCCTCGGCGCGCTCGCGGATGCGGTCGGGAAGCGTCACCGGGATCCAGTCGCCGCTCATCATCACCAGGCGCAGGGATGCGGGCAGCCGCCTCCTCATCCCCTCGACGTACTCGACGAGCATCTCCATCAGCTCGGGCACCGTGTTCCAGAGCGTGACCTGATGCTCCTCGAGGAGGCGGGCCCAATGCGCTGGATCGCGACCCCCTCCCGCAGAGGGGATCACCACCGTCCCGCCGGCCCCCAGGACGCCGAACAGGTCGTAGACCGACAGGTCGAAGCTGAGGGACGAGAGCGCCAGCACCCGATCGCGCGGCTGGACCCCGAAGCGCCGATTCACGTCCAGGCAGGTGTTGAGCGCGCCGCGATGGTCGATCATCACTCCCTTGGGCGCTCCCGTGGACCCGGAGGTGAAGATGACGTAGGCAAGGTCGTCCGGCGACTGGACCGGCGCCGGGGAGGAGTCGTCCGCGTCCTCCCAGGCACGATCACCGATGACGACACGCCGGATCTCGGCGGGCCAGTCGAAGCTCCTGTCGATCCAGGGCTGCGTGAGGACGACCGACACCCCTCCATTCTCCAGGAGGAAGCGAACCCGCTCCGGAGGGAGCGCCGGGTCGATCGGGAGGTAGGCGGCTCCTGACGCCAGGACGCCCAACGCCGCCACGACCTGCTCCCAGCCCTTCTCCATCACGATCCCGATCAGCTGGTTGGGACGAGCGCCGAGCTGCCGGAGCCGGTTGCCGACCTGGTTGGACCGACGATGGACCTCGCCGTAAGAGAGCGTGCGGAGCGGGGTGATGATGGCCGGGAGGTCGGGGGCGTGCACCGCATGCTGGAGGAACGGCTGGTGGAGCAGGCCGTCCGGCACGGGTTCCCTCGTCGCGCTGATCGCCGCGCGCTGCTCCAGCTGGGCTTCCGGCACGAGCGTGAAGGAC
This sequence comes from Pseudomonadota bacterium, assembly GCA_023411405.1. Taxonomy (GTDB): domain Bacteria; phylum Myxococcota; class Myxococcia; order Myxococcales; family Anaeromyxobacteraceae; genus Anaeromyxobacter. The sequence continues at coordinate 5,737 of JAEYOU010000117.1, forward strand.
GATCCCCACGCCTGCGGCTCGTCGGCGAGTCGCCGCAGCAGCCGGCAGTAGGCGCCGAACATGTCGTCCAGCATCCCGGGCGGGAAGAGCTCCTCGACGGCGTCCCAGCTGAGCACCAGCGCACCGCGCTCCTCGAACACCTGGTGATCGAGCCACACCTGAGGAGTCTGGCTGACGCCAAACACGCTCCTGCCGAGCTCGGTGAAGGAAGAGATCTCCTGGCCCGCATCCTCCAGCGCCAGCGCGCTGGTGAAGACGACGGGCATGCCGGACATGGCGGCGTGCCCCTGTGCGCGGGACAGCTCACGCAGGACGCGCACGCCGTTCACCTGGCTGTGCTCGAGGTCCTGCCAGAGCTGCTCGTGGATGCGCCGCGCATGCGCCTCGAAGCTGTCGGGCGAGCCGTCCACCTCGACCAGGATCGTCGCGGTGAAGTCGCCGACGACTTCGGTCACCTGGGGATGGAGCGGGAGCCGGTTGAAGTAGGTGAGGTTGAGCGTGAAGCGCGGGCTCTTGCTCCACGAGGCCAGCACCCTCGAGAAGGCCGCGAGGACCACCTCCGACGGCGTCAGGTGGGCGCGGGACGCGTTCGCCCGGAGACGTCCCCAGGTCTCGGGGTCGACGGTCTCGCGACGCCGGACGAAGCGCGGCTGGGTCACGGCAGCAGGCGCCTTGGCCAGCGGCAGCTCGACCGAGCCCGGCATCGTCGCCAGGCGATCTCGCCAGTAGTTCAGATCGCGCTGGTAGCTCTCCGACGTCTCGAGCGCTGCCTGGGCCAGGACATAGTCGCGGAAGGAGAGCTCCAGGGGAGCGAGCCGCGCCTGGGGATCGCGGTAGAGCTGGAGCAGCTCGGCGAGCACGATCCGAGAGCTCCAGACGTCTCCCACCAGCAGGTCGAAGCTGATGTGGAGCCGCGTCACCCGATCGTCGAGCCGGCTTGCGCGCACCTCGAACAGCGGCCACTGGTCGGCGGGCAGCACCTGGTGCGACATGCGCTCGCGGATCGCCTCGAGCTCGCGCGCCTGCTCCTCCGGCGCCCGCCCTCTGAGATCCAGCACCTCGATCCGGTAGGGGGGCACCTGCTCCAGGATCCGCTGGTGCCCGTCGGACAGCACGACCGCGCGGAGCATGTCGTGACGCTCCACGACCTTCTGCCAGGCGCAGCCAAAGCGCTCCAGGTCGAGGTCGTCGTAGTCGTCCTCGGTGTACGAGTGGCAGGCCACATTCCCGAGTTCGAACGCTCCGCTCCGCCCGAGCCAGTAGGCTCGCTGGATGTCGGTGAGCGGGAACGGCTCGTGGCGCTGCGCCGGCGCGGGCACGAGCGTCGGAGCCGAGCCCCCCTTTCCTCGTCGCTCGCGCAGGAGGGTGACCAGCTGCGCCTTGTGCGCCGTCAGCCGCTCCCGCAGCCCGGGCGTGAGCGTCCCCTCAGGCGCGCGGTAGCGCAGCCGCTCACCCTCCAGCCACAGCTCCACGCCTTGCTTGGTCAGGTCACCCAGCAGCTCGTCCATGCTCATAGCTCGCCCTCCTCCCACCCGATCCGTCCGCCCAGCAGCGTGTGGACATGGACGTGGCTCTCGTCGAGATCGAAGAGCTGCGCGATCGGCTCGAACTGGATGTTGCCGATCTGACAGAGCCCGATCCGACAAGACGGCGCCGTGCTCTCCAGGAGCTGCGCCATGAGTCCGGCCTCGACCAGCGCGAAGTCCCGACTCCTCTTGCCGTACAGCGGCGCGATGGCGCCGAGCTGCGCGATGAAGAAGATGGAGAAGGCCGACTCGTCGAAGATCGTCTGGTTCTCGAAGAAGTGGATCTTGCGGTCGATCCGACCCGTGCCGGACAGCAGCACGAGACCGTTCCCCGCCGGGTCGTGGTAGTACACGCCCCCGGCGACGCCCTCGACCCGACCCGGCTTGACGAACAGGTACGTCTGGACGGCGTAGGTGGGGCCGGCAGAGCCGTAGAGGTACTTGGGAAGACCGTCCACGGTGAGCGGGCACAGGCAGCGCAGCAGCCTGCCGAGCTGCTCCAGCGCGATCGGCTGGCGCACGAACCGGCGGTGGCTGCGCCGCTCTGCGTACAGCCTCCGCATGGCCTCGTCCAGCTCCGGCGCGGGCAGCCCGATTCGCGCGGGCGCCCCGGAGATCGAACGCACGCCGTGCCGCGCCTTCTTGAACCTCTCTCGCTCCTCGGGATCGAGCAGCACCTTGAACGACGCCAGGATTGGGTCCTCCGACGCTCCCGCCGCTGCGGGCGCCTCGCCCGGGCCCAGGCGTTGCTCGTAGAACGAGGCGATCCCACCGAGCGTCTGGATGCGGAAGAACTCGGCGAGCTCCGGCCGGGAGCCGAACTCCTTCTCCAGGAGGTTGGCCATCCGGATCAGGTCGACCGAGGTCGCGCCGAGCTCCAGGAAGTTGGTGCCTCCGTCCACCTTCTGCTTCAGCACCTCCTCCGCGATCGAGACGACCTTCGCCGTGACTCCGCTCCCGGCGGCCCGCGCCGGCGAAGCCGCCGTCGCGTCGGGGGCAGGCAGGGCCTTCCGATCCACCTTGCCGTTGGCGGTGAGCGGCAAGGCGCTCAGGGACACGTAGGTGCCCGGCACCATGTACGCGGGGAGCTTGCGCTCGAGCCACTCGCGGAGGCCGGCGGGAGTGGGCGCCTCGGCCGCGGCAGAGGGCACCACGTAGGCGACGAGCCGCCGATCGCCGCGCGGATCGCCGATGGCCGCGACGGCGACGGTCCGGACGGCTGGGTGCTGCTCCAGCGCGGCCTCGATCTCCCCGAGCTCGATCCGGTAACCATGGACCTTGACCTGAAGATCCTCCCGCCCCAGGAACTCGATGTCCCCGTTCGGCAGGTAACGCCCCAGGTCGCCGGTCGCGTAGAGCCGCTCGCCGGTCCGGGGATGGGTGATGAACCGGGCCCGGGTCTTCTCCTCGTCTCCCCAGTAGCCGCGCGCCAGGCCGACGCCGCCGATGTAGAGCTGGCCGGAGACCCAGACCGGACAGGGCTCCAGCAGCGCGTTGAGGACGTGGAACTGCTGGTTCACCATCGGCTTGCCGTACGGGATGCTCTTCCACTCCGGATCGACGTGGTCGATGGGGTGGAGGATGGACCAGATCGAGGCCTCGGTGGCGCCGCCGAGGGACACGATCTGGACGTCGCGCCGCGCGAGGCGCCGGATCCGGTCCGGGAGCGCCACCGGGATCCAGTCACCGCTCATCAGCACGACGCGCAGCGACGGCGGGAGGTGGGAACCGCGACCGGCCTCGTACTCGACCAGCAGCTCCATCAGCGCAGGGACGCTGTTCCAGAGCGTCACTCGCTCGCGCTCCACGAGCGCCGCCCAGTGAGCGGGGTCACGCCGCTCTTCCCGGGAGGGGAGGACGACGGTGCCGCCGGCGCCCAGCACACCGAACACGTCGTACACGGAGAGATCGAACCAGAGCGCCGACAGGGCCAGCACGCGGTCGTCCGGGCCCACCGCGAAGCGCTCGTTGACGTCCACGCAGGTGTTGAGCGCGCCGCGATGATCGATCATCACGCCCTTCGGAGCGCCCGTCGATCCGGAGGTGAAGATCACGTAGGCCAGGTCCTCGGGGGCCTGGACCGAGGCCAGCGGACGGTCGTCCACGCCCACCCACGACGCGTCCTCGACCACCAGGCGAACGCTCCCCGCCGGCCAGCGCACGGCGTCGCGCAGCTGCGGCTGCGTGAGCACCACCTCGACCTGCCCATTCTCGAGCAGGTAGCGGATCCGTTCCTCGGGGAGCGATGGATCGATGGGCAGGTAGGCCGCGCCCGAGGACAGCACGCCCATCACCGCGACCACCTGCTCCCACCCCTTCTCCATGACCACGCCGACGAGCCGATTGGGCTTCGCGCCCAGCTCGCGCAGACGCCGGCCCAGCTGGTCGGCGCGCCGCCGCAGCTCGCCGTACGTCAAGCTGCGCTCCCCGGACACGACGGCGATCTGCTCGGGCCGCCGCGCCGCCTGCGCGAGGAAGGGCTCGTGGAGCAGCCCGCTCGGCACCGGCGCCTGGGTCCCGTTCGCGGAGGCGCGCTGTGCGAGCTGCGCCGCGGGGACGAGCCGTGGAGTGGCCTCCTGCCACGCCTCGTCACCGTCGGCGAGACGCTGAACGAACCCGCGGTAGGCCGCGAGCATGTCGTCGAGCATCCCCGCCGGGAAAAGCTCTTCCAGCGCGTCCCAGCTCAAGACCAGCTTGCCGTCTTGCTCGAAGACCTGGTGGTCCAGCCAGACCTGCGGCGTCTGCGAGACGCCATAGACCTGCTTGCCCTCGCCCATGAGGAGGGACTTCGCTCCGCCCCAGGACTCCTGGACGAGCGTGCTCGTGAAGACCACGGGTACGGACGCCGTCTGGCTGCTCCGGAGCCGGATGAGCTCGCGCTGAACCTGGACACCGCCGACATAGCGATGCTCCAGATCCTCCCAGAGCCGCTCCTGCAGCCTGCGCGCGCGCGCCTCGAACGTGCCCGGCGTCGCGTTGTCCACCTCGAGCAATGTCAGCGACGTGAAGTCCCCGATCAGCTCGTTCACCTGGGCGTGCACGGGCAAGCGATTGAACAGCGTCAGGTTCACGGAGAACCGCGGGCTCTTGCTCCAGACGGTGAGCAGCTCGGCGAACGCGGCCAGCAGGATCCCCGAGGACGTCACCCCGGCCCGCTTCGCTCGCTCCTTCAGCCGGGCCCAGGCCGCGGGGTCCAGCTCGGCCGTTCGGCGAGTGAAGCGCGGCCTGGAGATCGCCGCCGGGCTCTTCGCCAGGGGCAGGTCGGGACCACCGGGCAACGTGGGCAAGCGCTTCTGCCAGTACTCCCACGAGCGACGGTACAGCTCCGACGAGCCGACCGCCTCGGTCCCGAGGATGTAGTCTCGGAACGAGAGGTCCAGCCGAGGGAGCGCGACCTCGGGAGTCCTGTACAGGTGGGAGAGCTCCCGATCGATGATCGCCAGGCTCCAGGCGTCGGCGATCAACGCGTCCAGGCTGAGGTAGAAACGCGCGTTTCGATCGTCGAGCCGGGCGATGCGGAGGTCGAAGAGCGGCCACCGATCCGTGGGCAGCATCTGGTGCGAGAGCTCGGCGCGGAGCGCCTCCAGCTTCGCCTCTACCTGGCGGGGCTCCTGCCCCCGAAGGTCGACGACGGCGAGCTCGTAGCGCGGGACCTGGGCGAGGATCTGCTGGCGGCCGTCGGGGAGCACCACCGCCCGCAACATGTCGTGACGCTCGATCAGCAGCTGCCACGCGCGGGCAAACCGCTCCAGATCGAGCTCCACGAAGTCGAGCTCGAGGTAGAAGTGACAGGCGACGTTCCCGAGCTCCAGCGACGGGCTCCGGCCGATCCAGTACGCTCGCTGAACGTCGGTGAGCGGGAACGGCTCGTGGCGCTTCTCGGGCGAGGGCGTGATCCGGAACCGCTCGAGCTCCTGGGCCAACGAGGGCGCCGGGGTCGCTTCAGGCGGAGCCGCGGCGAGCTGGTCGAGCACATACGCGGCCAGGCCCCGGACGTCGAGCTCCTGGAAGAACTTGGACAGGGGGACGGCCAAGCCGAGATCCCGCTCCAGGCTCCTCCTGACCTCGAGCGCCATGAGCGAGTCGAGGCCCAGGGCGTTGAGCGGCGTGTTCAGGCTCAGCTTCGCCAGCGGCAACCGCAGCGCCTTCGAGAGCCGCCGGAGCAGGTCCGCCTCGACCATGCCCACGCGAACGCTCGACTCGACGGTCTCGCGGAGGGCGGTCCTGAGATCCGGCTCGCGCCCGACGTCGCTGCCCTGCGCCGGTCCGGCCGCGGGGAGCGCCGGCGGCGCCTGCGTCCACGGAGAGTCGGTCGCGCGGGTGGCGAGCCAGTGTCGCTCGTGCTGCCAGCGGTACCTGGGGATCCGGACGAACCGGCTGGTCGAAGGCAGGAGCGTCTTCCAGGCGATCTCGGCCGCGCCCGAGGCGTGGAGGGCGCCCAGGGAGCCCAGCATGACGACCTGCTCGTCCTCCTCGCGACGCATCGACGGCAGGGTGACGACCTGCGGCTCGAGCTCCTGCAGGTTCTCCAGGACGGCCCTGAGCAGGATCGGGTGCGGGCTGAGCTCGAGGAAGACGCCGTGCCCATCTTCCGCCAGGCGCCGCACCGTCTCCGAGAACAGGACCGGCTCGCGCAGGTTGCGCCCCCAGTAGACCGCGTCGAGCGCCCCGCCATCGCCTCTTTGGCCGGTCACGCTCGAGTAGATGGGGATGGACGCCGGCGAAGGCGTGAGCCCCTCGAGCGCCTTCACGAGCTCCCCGCGGAGCGGGTCCATCTGAGGGCTGTGCGAGGCGACGTCAACCTTCAGCCAGCGGCAGAACACCTCGCGACGCTGCAGCCCAGCCAGGATCTCCTCGAGCGCGCCCGGGTCGCCCGAGAGCACCGTGGACGACGGGCTGTCCCTGACCGCCACGGACACCTTCCCCTCGCGGCCGGCGATCGCCTCCCGGGCCCGCTCGAGCGAGAGCCCGACCACGGCCATCGCCCCCTGCCCGCTCGTTCGCCGCATCAAGCGGCTCCGATGGCAGACGATCCGGGCCGCGTCCTCCAGGCACAAGGCCCCCGCCACGTGCGCCGCCGCGACCTCCCCGAGGCTGTGGCCCACGACCGCGTCGGGCTCGACCCCCCACGAGCGCCAGAGCGCGGCCAGCGACACCTGGATGGCGAACAGGCTGGGCTGGAGGACGTCGATCTCTCCCATCCGCGAGCGCGCGCCGTCCGCCGCCAGCTCCTGCAACGGCGACCAGCGCACGTGCGGGCGGATCGCCTCCTCGCACCGCTCCATGCTCTCGCGGAAGAGTCGCTCGCTCGCCAGCAGCTGTCTCCCCATGCCCAGCCACTGGGCGCCCTGCCCTGGGAACACGAACGCGAGCTTGCTCCGCCTCCGCGCCACCTGTCCGGTCGACAGCCCCGGCGCGGCGTCGCCCCGCAGGAAGGCCTCCAGCTGCGCTGCGAGCTCCTCCCGAGTGCGACCCACCGCCACCACCCGGTGCTCGTGGTGCGTGCGACGCAGGCACGCCGAGTGGCAGACGTCCTCGAGGAGGAGATGGGCACCCTCACCGACGAGGAACCGAGAGTACGCCTCGGCGAGGCCGCGCAGCGCCTCCGGGCTGCGCGCGGAGAGGGGCAAGAGGTGTACGCGGCCTTCGGTCGCCTGCGAGCGCCCCGACGGCACGACCGCCGGCGCTGGCGCCTCCTCCACCACGACATGCGCGTTGGAGCCACCGAACCCGAACCCGCTCACGCCCGCGAGCGCAGGCCCCTCCCTCTCGGGCCAGGGCGTCAGCTTCTCGGCCACCGACAGCGGCAGCTTGTCGAGCGGGATGTAGGGGTTCGGCTTCTCGAAGTGCAGGGTCGGCGGGATCTCCTTGTGCCGCAGCGCGAGGACGACCTTGATGAGGCTCGCGATCCCGGCTGCGGACTCCGCGTGTCCGATGTTGCTCTTGACCGAGCCGATGATGCAACGGTCGCCGGGGGCGCGGTCCACGGCGATCACCGTCCCGAGCGCGGCCGCTTCGATGGGATCTCCGAGGGCGGTCCCCGTCCCGTGGGCCTCGACGTACTGCACCCGGGCGGGCGAGACGCCCGCTTGCCGGTACGCCTCGCGCAACACGGCCTCCTGCGCCCACCGGTTCGGCGCAGTGATGCCGTTGGTGCGGCCGTCATGGCCGACCGCAGTCCCGCGGATCACCGCGTGCACGGGATCGCCGTCGGCCAGTGCGTCGGCCAGCCGCTTGAGCACCACGACGCCCACCCCATCGCTCCGGACGATGCCGTTCGCGCGGGCGTCGAAGGCCTTGCACCGCCCGTCCGGCGCCATGAGGCCCGCCTTGGTGAAGTAGATGTTGCCCCAAGGCGAGAGGAGGAGGTTCACCCCGCCGGCCAGCGCCAGGTCGCACTCTCCGCTCAGAAGGCTCGAGCATGCGAGGTGAACGGCCGTGAGCGAAGACGCGCACGCGGTGTCGACCGCGACGCTCGGCCCCCGGAGATCCAGGACGTACGACAGCCGGTTCGCGACGATCGCGGCGGCGTTTCCGGGACCGGAGTGCACGTCGATGAGTCCGAGGTCACGGCGCGAGAGCACGCTGTAGTCGGCGTTCATGACGCCGACGTAGACGCCGGTCGCACTCCCGGCCAGGCGCTCCGCGACCAGCCCCGCGTCCTCGAGGGCCTCCCACGTCACCTCCAGCAGCAGCCGCTGCTGGGGATCCGTCTGCGCGGCCTCGCGAGGGGACATCCGGAAGAACTGTGCGTCGAACCGATCCACGCCGTCGACGAAGCCGCCAAAGCGCGTGACCATCTTTCCCGGCGCGGCAGGGTCCGGGTCGTAGTAGACGTCGAGGTCCCAGCGGTCGGGCGGGGCTTCGGTGATCGCATCGCCACCCTCCCGCAACAGTCGCCAGAACGCCTCCGGTCCGCTGGCGCGCGGGAAGCGACATCCGATGCCGGTGATGGCGATGGGGTTCATCCTGAGCTCACTTGACGGCGTTCGCAGGGGCCCCGCGAACGTCCGACTTCGCGTTCTCGACCTCCTGCACGAGGTGGTGCGCGAGAGCCCGGATGGTCGGGTACTCGTACGTGAGGACCGGCGACACCTCGATCCCGAGCCACTCCTCGAGATCGCCCGCGAGGCTCACGCCGGCGATCGAGGTCATCCCGTAGTTGGCGAACGGCTCCTCCACCCGGATCTGCCTGGGATCGATGGAGAGCCACTCCGACACGCGGGCGACCAGCCACTCCTCGATCACTTCTTCGCTCGGTCTTCCGATAGGCTCCATTGGTTCGCTCCTCTGCTCATGCCCAGCTGGCGGACGTCCTCACGATCTGCTCCGCGATCTGGTTCCTGAGCACCTGGTTTGCGCCCTCGTAGATGGAGAGGATCTTCGCGTCCCGGAACATCTTCTCGACGGGATACTCCTTGCAGTAGCCGTATCCGCCGAGGAGCTGTACGGCGTCGATGGTCACCTGCATGGCCGTCTCCGAGGCATGACACTTGGCCATCGCAGAGAAGGCTCCGCTCTCCGGGTGCTCCGCATAGGCATAGATCCCCGCCCGATAAGCCAGAGTCCGGGCCGCCTCGATCCGCATCCACATGTCGCTCAGCATGTGCTGCAGCGCCTGGAAGCGGATGATCGACTGACCGAACTGCTGCCGCTGCCGGGCGTACCTGACCGCCTCCCGGTAGGCTCCGGTGGCGACCCCCACCGCCATGGCCGCCACCCCGGCGCGTGAGCGGTTGAGCGTCCGCAGCAGGTGGAGCAGCCCCCTGTTCGGCTTGAGCCCCAGCAGGTTCTCGGCCGGGACGGAGACGTCCTCCATGATGACTTGCCGTGTGTGCGAGCAGCGAATGCCCAGTTTGTGCTCGAGCTTGCCGAACGACAGCCCCGGCGTGCCCTTCTCGAGGACGAAGCAGGACAGCCCGCCCTTCTGACCCGTCGCCGCGAACACGCAATAGAGATCGGCGCGGCCTGCGTTGGTGATCCATTGCTTCGTGCCGTTGAGGAGGTACGTCTCGCCCTTCCGCACGGCGGTCGTCGCCTGGTTGAGGATATCGGAGCCGGCGTTGGGCTCGGTGACCGCGAGCGCCCCGATGCGCTTGCCGCTGGCCAGATCGGGGAGGAACCTCTTCCGCTGCTCCGGCGTCCCGCCGAGCTTGATCGGCAGCGCGGCGAGGGAGGTGCTCGCCCCGAAGGAGGTGGCCACCCCCAGGCAGTACTGAGCGATCGTCTCCATGATGCGGGTGGTCATGAACGGCCTCAACCCCAGCCCGCCGTACTCGGCCTCGAACATCGCCTCGAAGAGCCCGATCTCACGGAATGCGTCGAAGACGCGGTCGGGGTACTCGGCCTGCTCGTCGAGCTCCGCGCGGATCGGGACGACCTCCTTCTGACAGACCTTGTGCGTCTGGGCGATGATCTGCTCCTCCTCCTCCGTCAGCGGGAACAGCGGATCGGGCAGTGTCGGGGTCATTGGGGGTTCACCTCTTCGGCGAGAGACGTCGCCCGCCGCTCGAACCAGCGCGGCAGGTTGCCCTCGAGGTACCGATCCCGGCAGGCGTGGCGCTGGATCTTGCCGCTCGAGGTCTTGGGAATGCTCCCGGCCTCGAGCAAGACGATCTCGTGCACCCGGACCTCGTACTGCTCGGAGACCGCGCGCGTGGCGGCCTTGACGAGCTCCTCGCCTGGCGTGGCGTGCGTCGCCGCGGCGTCCCGTCCTCGGCGCCACCGCTGCTCGACCTCGGCCAGGACCACCAGCCGCTCCTTGTCGGACACCTCGACGGCGAACGCGGCGCAGCAACCAGGTCGGTATGCGGCGTGGCTCTGCTCGACCGCCAGCTCGATGTCCTGGGGATAGAGGTTCCTTCCTTCGATGATGATCAGGTCTTTGAGCCGGCCCGCGATGAAGAGCTCGCCTTTCATCAGGAACCCCAGGTCGCCGGTCCGAAGGAAAGGGCCCTCCCCCGTGCTCAGGTGCGCCTGGAACGTCCGCTTCGACTCCTCCGGGCGGCGGAAGTACCCCTGGGCCACGCTCGGTCCGGACACCCAGACCTCCCCCACGCGATCGGGAGGGCAGGCGATGCAGGTCTCGGGATCGACGATGACGACCTTCTCCCCGAGCCAGGCTTGGCCGCAGCCGACCAGGGCTCTGGCATCCGGAGTGGACGGCGTGGCGGCGACGACCCGATCGCGCTCGAGCGCCGAGACCTCGACGTGGCAGTGGAGGTGCGGAGCGGCGGGCACCTTGCCGGAGACGAACAGGGTGGCCTCGGCCAGCCCGTAACACGGGTAGAGCGCCTCCGGCTGAAAGCCGCACTCCGCGAAGGTCTCGGCGAAACTCGTCAAGGTAGCCTGCCGGACGGGTTCAGCACCGTTGAACGCGATCTTCCAGCTGCTCAGGTCGAGGCCCGCCCGATCCTCGGGGCGGATCCTGCGAACACAGAGGTCGTAAGCGAAGTTGGGCCCACCGCTGCAGTAGGCCTTGAACCGCGAGACGGCCTGGAGCCAGCGCAACGGCTTCTTGAGGAACTCCAGCGGCGACATCAGGACGGCGTGGACGTCGTAGTACATCGGCCCGAGCATGTTCCCGATGAGGCCCATGTCGTGGTACAGCGGCAGCCAGCTCACGTTGTTCGCGCGGGGAGCGAACCCGAGGGCCGTCCCGAACATCTGGGCGTTCGCCATGATGTTCCCGTGGCTCACCATCACGCCCTTGGGCGCCGCGGTCGAGCCCGAGGTGTACTGGAGGAACGCGAGCGAGTCGCGCCCCGCCCCCGGATCGCGCCACTCCCGCTCGGCTCGATCGGAGCTGGCCTCGCTGGCCAGCCACCGCATCGTCGCCAGCTCCGGCGCCGCCGTGAGCACGCCCTCGGCGATGGGCAGCAGCGCAGCCGTGGTGAGCACCGCGACCGGCCGAGCGTCTCTCGCGACCGCCAGGAACCTCGGCAACGTCTGGTCCAGGCGGACAGGATGTGGCGGATAGACCGGCACCGCCACCGCTCCAGCGTACATGCAGCCATAGAAGCCGGCGACGAACTCGAGGCCGGGAGGAAAGACGAGCATGACCCGCTCGCCTCCGGCCCCGTACGCCTGCAGCAAGGCCGCGATCAGACGGGCTCGCCGGTCCAGCTCCGCGTAGGTGAAGCACGCCTCCCGCTCGCCCCCATCCGTCAGGAACGTGTATGCCGCTTGATCGGGCTGAACGCGCGCTCGCCACCGGAGCACGTCCGCGAGAGTCTGGTGATCTGTGTCGCTGCGGTGTTCCATTGGGACGGTCTCCGATGGGCGCGCGTCGAGAACTCCCCTCCGTGGATGCGTGCCCTTGGCGCCTCGTGATGACGGTGGCGACTCAGAAGTAGAACGTGGACTCGAGATAGAACACGTGCGGATAGCTGCCGAACTCGCTCCGGTAGCGGAGGCTGGGCTCACCCTGGGCGTCGAGCTCGACGACCGGACGCTCGCCGAAAGCGAGAACCGCACCCGCCGTCAAGCTGACCTCGTCGGCCGCCGAGTAGGCCACCCCGGGCTGGAACAGCACGGATCCGTCCGAGAGGGAGACCACCGTCTTCAGTGATGCCTTGAGCAGCGGGGTCGCCTCATGGGTGACGGCCGCGCCGATGACATGGCGGCTCGCCTGCGGGAGCAGCCCCTCCATCACCAGCGGCCACGCCCGCGCCAGCGACACCCGGCCTGCGCCGTTGTAGAGGTACTCGACGTCGACGCCCGTTCTGTCGAGGCGGCGCCCCGCGCCCAGGACCGCGCTCAGCGCCTCGGGGAGCTCTCGCTCGTTCGCCGGACGCTGCTCCCGCTCGGGCAGGAACCAGCTCGCCTCGGCACGGAGGTCGAACGGCCCCAGCTCCCCCTGGCTCCCACCGCCCACCTGGTAGCCGCCGTGGATCTTTCCTCCCTGCAAGGTGAGATCCCAGGCGCGCCAGGTCGTGAACGCTCGCGCGACCGCCGCGGAGGAGTACCACGAGCGCCTGCGAGCATCGCCGAGGACGCCGACCAGCGTGCACCCCGAGAAGCTTCCGAGGGCGACGTCGATCCGGAGGGCATCGACCCCGGCCTTGTAGTCCCGATCGAGCTGGAGGGCGGGGAACGGACGAAAGACGTCCAGTGGGTTCCAGAAGTAGGCCTTGCCGAAGGTGATCGCCTGACGTCCCGCGGTGACGTCCACCCCGGCCAGCGCGAGCTTCACCGCGAGCCGATCGGCCTGGAGCCGGGCGTCGACGTCCCCCTGATCGCCCCAGTGCCAGGCCCCGAACACCAGTCGATCTCGGGCCGCGCTCCCCGTCGGCTGCACCAGCACGAGGCTGTCGGGGCGGGTGGATGCGCTGGTGACCTCCTGCAGCAGGTGCGCCTCGTAGCTGAGCCAGGGACGCGGGCGACCGCTCGCGGTGAGCCGCGCGAGGACGGTGTAGGCCGCTGCGCTGCGCTCGGGCAGCGACGCCGCGACGGCAGGCACCTGTTCGGGCGGGGTGTTGGCCGGCACGCGAAGCCGATAGCCGTACGTGGCCGCTGGCAGGATGCGCAGGCTCCCGCCCAGGGCCAGCGCACCGCCCGGTTCGCCGACCTCCGCTCGAGCCACGGCGGGCCCGGCGGCCACCGCCGCCGCGACGGCGCACGCCATGGACCGCATGGCCCAACGTGCGTTCATGCCTGGGCCCTTGCGGACCGGCTCATGGTCTCGTCCGCCACGATCCTCCCGTCGGAGAGCCTGACGACGCGGCGTGCGCGGTCCAAGACCTTCGGATCGTGGCTCGAGAACAGGAACGTGGTGCCCTTCTCGCGGTTCAGCTCGGCCATGAGGTCCAGGAGCGCTGCACCGGTCTGGGAGTCGAGGTTGGCCGTCGGCTCGTCGGCGAGGATGAGGGCGGGTTCCGGCACGATGGCCCGGGCGACGGCCACGCGCTGCTGTTGCCCTCCGGAGAGCTCCCGCGGGTACCGGTCGGCGAGCCCGGTGAGCCCCACGCGATCCAGCATCGCCAGCACGCGGCGCCGGCGTTCGGTCACCGGGACCCCTTGCAGCATGAGCACGTACTCGGCGTTCTCGAAGGCCGTCAGCACCGGGAACAGGTTGAAGGCCTGGAAGACGAACCCGATCCGCTCCATCCGCAGCCGGCTCAGCCAGCTGCCGCTCCGCGACGTGGTCTCCTCGTCCCCGATGTACACGCGGCCGCTGGAGGGGCGATCGAGGCCGCTGATGACGTTGAGGAGCGTCGACTTGCCGGATCCCGACGGTCCCGCCAGGGCCACGAAGCTCCCTGGCTCGATCTCGAGGCTCACGTCCTGGACGGCGTGCACCACCGCGTCGCCTTGTCCGTACTCCCTGCACACGTGCTCGAGCTTCACGATGTTCGTCATCGAATTGCCTCGGCCACCACGATCTTCGAGATCCGGCGCGCGCACCAAGCGCTCGCCGCGAGGGTCACCACCAGCACGAAAGCCCCGAAGCTCACCATCCGGTCGGCCGAGACCCGGGCGTAGACCACGTCGATGGGCACGCCGGAGACGGACTGCCCCTTCCCCACCTGGGAGACGTCGACTCCGTGAATCTGCAGCCAGTAGCCCGCCAGCCCTCCGACGAGCAGACCCACCGCGCACCCGAGGGAGGCGAGCACCGCTCCCTCGAGGAGGACCTGTGCGCGCAGCCGCCAAGGCGGAGTGCCCAGCGCGAGGAGCATGGCGAGCTCGCGGGTCCGCTCGAGGACGGACATCTGGATGGTGTTGAACACCGTGAACAGGCTCAGGAACAGCAAGACGCCCATGAGCACGCGGTTCGTGGAGCCGTCGACGCGGAGGTGCGCTGCCAGCTCGGGGATCACCTTCTCCCACGGCAGCACGGCGATGGGCCGGGCCGCGACGACGCGCGACGCGCCCGCCAGGACGGAGTCGCGCTGGCGGAGGTTCCCGACGACGAGACCGATCTGCGTCACCTGGTCCGGCCGCAGCCCGAAGAGGCGCTGCGCCGTCCGCAGCGGCATCTGGATCAGGTACCCGTCGATGTCGTCGGCGCCGGTGGCGAAGATGCCCTGGATCCGCAGCAACTCCTCCACGAGATCGCCGCTCGCGCCGGTGCTGGTCAGCACCAGCTTCCTACCCACCTCCAGCCCGAGCCGATCCGCCAGCACCCGCCCGATGACCACCGTGCGATCCTCGTCGCGCTCGAGGTACGAGCCCGCCACCACCTTCCGCGCGATCACCGAGGTCGCAGCCTCGACGGTTGGCTCGACCCCCATCACCGAGACGCCGCCCGTCTCGCTGCTCGACCGCGCCACCCCCTGGCCGAGCACGAGCAGCTTGACCGTCTCCACTCCGTCGAGCTTCTGCAGCGCAGGCCGCAGCTCGTCCGCGCCGTCCACCACGAGCGCGATCGCGGGCGCGTCGAGGTAGCCGGGGTGCTGAAGGGTGACGTGGCCCGCCTGCATCCGGACCGCGTAGTCGGTGGTCCCCGCGGCCCCGCCGTCGGTGAACGAGACGAAGAAGACGGACACTGCGAGCGCGAAGGAGATGGCGCCGACCGTGATGACCGTTCGCCGGCCGTTCCGCCAGATGCTGCGCCACGCGGTCTTCCAGAGAAACCCCACGTCCTCACCTCACACGTGCGTCATCGCGGTCACTGGGGACAACCGGGCCGCCTTGACCGCGGGATACAGCGAGGCGAACACGCAGACGAGCCACATCGCGCCGATGGCGAGCGCGACGCTCGACGCGACGACCTCGCCGCGCAGCAGCGCGTCGAACGCGATGCCGCCGAAGCTGAAGGACGCGTCACCGAAGACGCTCAGGTCGAGCCCATGCACCTGGGTGTACCAGGCGACGCTCACGCCGAGCGCCCCCCCGACGACGGTGGCCACGAGCCCGAGCAGGAAGGCCTCGGCCGCGATGTCCCCGACGATCCGCCAGGCCGTGGCCCCCAGCGCCTTCATGGTGCCGAACTCCCGCACGCGGTCGTGCGTGGCCATGAGCATCGTGTTCAGGACGCCCAGGCAGGCCGCCGCGAAGAAGATGAACATGAAGACGAGCGACAGCGCCTCGAAGACCTGCACGAGGTTGAAGACGACCGGGAGGAGCTCTCCCCAGGTCTTGAGCTCGAGCCCAGGCGGCAGCGGCCCGAGCGCGGCGCCCAGCGCGGCCGCGGGGCGATCGCCGAGGCTGAACGCGAGCTCGTGGACCCGTCCCCCCGACACGAAGAGCGCCTCGAAGTCGGCCCGGTGGATCAGCACCGCCCCGCGATCGACCTCCTCGCTCACGGTCTTCAGGATCCCCGCGACGCGGAAGACCTCCGTGCCGAGTGAGCCGTCCGCCGCCTGCACCACGGCGACGAGCTCGCCACCCACGTCCAGGTCGAGGCTCCGCGCCAGCTTGCGGCCGATCACGACCTCTCGCGCCGGCGCGTCTCCCAGGAAACGACCCGCCATCACCTCTCCGGGCAGGGCGAACGCCGCGCGCTCCGCCCGCGGCTCCACGCCCCAGAGGCTCGCGCCCGCCGACTTCGTCCCCGCCGCGATGAGCCCGTCCCCGTAAGCGCGCGCCACGGCCTGGATGCCCTGCGCGGACGCGGCCTCGACGATGCGCTCGGGAGAGGGGATCGCGTCGTGGAACCTGTGGGAGCGGAGATAGCCCACCGCGTGGAGCTGGGCGTCTCCCACGACCAGCCGCGTGGCGTTGTGGACGAGCAGGCGCTGGAACCCGCCGATCAGCCCGAGCGCGACGATCAGGACGGCGGTGTTCAGCCCCACCGCGACGATCGTGATCGCGCTCCTTCGCCGGTTCCGAAGGAGGTTGCGCCAGGCGAGCCGGAAGTCGGACACGGCCTTCACCGCTCCAGGTTCCGAAGCGAGAAGAAGTCGTCCGAGAGCGGGATGTCGAAGCGCAGGTCGTCCTGCCGAAGCTCGGTGAGTTCGTTGGGCTTGTCCGTCACGGTGACCCTCATGACGAGCGGCACGGTGCGCTGTCCGACCCGCTTCGGCTCCTCGAAGACCATCGTGCGCGCGAGCTTCATGTCCTCGCCGAAGAAGAGCTGCCGGAGCGCCAGGCAGCTCTCTGCGTCGACCTCGACCGCCACCTTCCCCCAGACGATGGCCGCGTCCGGCTTGGGGATGCAGGTCACCTCGACGATGTTCCGGCCGTCCCGCGCGCCAGTGAAGGTCTTCTCGAACGTGTAGTCCTCGCTCATCCGGCTCTCCTTCACGAGGTCGTCGTTCGTGACGTGGCTCCCCATCCACGAGCTCGTCATCATCGAGGCCGGGACCTTGATGGTCCGCCTGACCTTCGGCAGGTAGTTCCAGACGTTCTTCTCGACCATCAGCGTCGCCGTGCCGTGCTCCTTCGCCGGCGCAACGATTCGCACCAGCGATCGCCGGACTCCCTTGCTCCAGGCCTCGAGCTTGAGAGTCCGCGTCCAGTGAGCCGTGACCACCTTCATCGTCGCGGTCCGGTGAGAAGACGTGCCTCGGTACATGTCGTCCACGCGATCGAGGATCTCCTTCGCGTCGAGCTGTGAGCACGACTGCGCCGCAGCCACACGCGGCGCCCCGCCGAGCGAGACGAGCAGCGGCACCACGATCGCCGAGCGAGAGCAGCGGAATGCCATGCGTCCTTCCCCTTCTTCGCTCGTCCGCGTACGTCGACGGTCGCTCCGGGGAGCGCACGAAGAATGATCTAGATCAGTATTTCGCTTCAGGAGCAGGCCTTCCCGCCCGGTGAACCCAGTCGTCGTGGCGCCAGAGCCTGCCTTCAGCTCGAGTCGCGGGGCACGCTATCAGCACTCGGTTCCCCACGCAGCCTAGGACCGCCGGTGTACCCACCATGGGTGCAACCTTGGATGGATGACAGTCTCCCCATTCGTGTGGTTCCTAATCGTCATACTCTGGGTTGCTGCTACTGACGGTCCGTTGCGGAGGCCATGAGGTGACCACAAGCCGCGAGCGAGCGGGGCTTCTCTGCCTTCCGTACGCGGGTGGGTCCGCGAGGATCTACCGCAGGTGGAGCGAGGAGCTCGGTCCCTCGATCGAGGTCGTTCCGCTTGAACCCGCGGGGCGCGGTACGCGCTTCGGGGAGCCCTTCCCCACCTCCATCGCCGCGGCGGTGCACGACCTCCAGAGGCGCGCCGCGCCGGCGATCCGCGGCAAGTACGCGCTCTTTGGCCACAGCATGGGCGCGCTCCTTGCCTGGGAGCTGGCGCGTGCGCTCGTCTCCGCCTCGCTCCCGCCTCCGGAGCAGCTCTTCCTCTCGGGCAAGCCGCCCCCCCACGTCGTGCCGCGAAGACCTGTCCACGCGCTGCCCGAGGCCGAGTTCTTGCGGAGCGTCGCCGCGATGGGTGGAACGCCGCGCGAGGTGCTCGAGAACGACGAGCTCATGCAGATCTTCCTGCCCGTCCTCCGCGCGGACTACCGGATGACGGAGACGTACGCTCCGCGGTCCGAGGTCGACCCACTGGACTGCGGCATCACCTTCTTCTTCGCCACCGCCGACCCAACGCTCTCGCGCGATCAGGTGGAGGGCTGGCGGCGCTATACGCGGGGGGAGTTCCGGATCCTCGACCACGAGGGCGGGCACTTCTTCCTGCTCGAGAAGGGACGGGAGCTCGCCAGGGAGATGCGGCACGTCCTCGGTCGACCGGAGAGCACCCGCCCGGCGCCCATGTTCGTGGAGGCGGGTGACCGCGTCGAGGTCTGACTGCGCCAAGAGCAAGCACGCGGCGCCGCGAGCTGCCCGAGCGGCGCGGCGCACGGGAGAGGTGTGTCATGAGCGGCGAAGCCTCCGTGACGAGGAAGGTACCCAGGGTCGCGGCACGAGCACACGGGACCACGGAGCCTCGCCGGCCGGCGTGGGGCCGCTTCGACGGAAGCCTCCTCGACGCCTGGCAAGCGCGCGCGGCCGTCCTCGAGGCGGAGGTGCCATCCCCGCACGACCCGGAGTCGCGCGCCTATCTGGAGGCGATGGCCGCGTCCGACTTCTCCCCGTTCTTTCGGCGCCTCGAGTCCGCTGCGGCCGAGACCGCCGTCATGGACGGCTACCGGGTCGTCATGCTCGGCGCCAACAACTACCTGGGCCTCACGACGGACCCGCGCGTCACGCGGGCGAGCATCGCTGCAATCGAGCGGTACGGCACGGGCTGCACCGGCTCGCGGTTCATGAACGGCACGTTGCCGCTGCACCTCGAGCTCGAGAGCCGGATGGCCCGCTTCCTGCGCAAGGAGGCGGCGCTCGTGTTCAGCGCCGGGTTCCTCGCCAACATCGGTGTCCTCTCCGTCGTGGCGGGCCGGCACGCTTACCTGTTCTCGGATCGTGCCAACCACGCCAGCATCTGCGACGGCATCTCGGCTTCGAGGGCCGAGCCCATGCGGTTCGAGCACAACGACCCGGACTCGCTGGCGGAGAAGCTCCGCCGCGCCCCTGCCGCCGCGGTGAAGTGGGTCGTCGTCGAGGGCGTCCACAGCATGTTCGGCGACGTGTGCCCTCTGCGTGAGATCATCGCGGTCGCCAGGGCCCACGGAGCGCGGATCATCCTCGACGACGCCCACGGGGTCGGCGTGTTGGGGGACGCCGGGCGGGGGACGGCGAACCACCTCCAGGTCGAGGACGAGGTGGATCTGATCGTCGGCACGTTCAGCAAGTCCTTCGCCTCCTACGGCGGTTTCGTCGCGGGCGATCGAGGCACCATCGAGCAGCTGCGCTACGGGACCCGTTCCTTCATCTTCACCGCAGGGCCACCGCCGGCGACGGTCGCGACGGTGCTCGCTGCGCTCGACGTGCTCGAGCAAGATCCTGCGATCGTGAGCCGGCTGCGGCAGAACACGCTCGAGCTCGCCGGCCGCCTGCGCGCGGCAGGGCTCGTGGATCGGGATCCGCCCGCCGCGATCATTCCGCTCGTGATCGGGTCCAACGACCGCACGTGGAAGGCATGGAGGCTGCTCTACGAGGGCGGTGTCTACACCAACGCGGCCTTCCCCCCTGGGGTTCCGGCGGGCCAGGCGCTCCTTCGCCTCTCGCTGATGGCGACCCTGCGTCCGGAGTCGATCGAGTACGCCGCAAACGCCATCACCTCGGCGTTCCGCGTGCTGAGGCTGACGTGACCTCGGCCTTCGCGCGGAACGCGCCGATCGTCGGGGGCGGCCCTCTCGAGGTGACACCTGTCGGCGGGGCCGAAGACCTTCGAGAGTTCGTGGAGCTGCCGGAGCGGCTTTACCAGGGAGTTCGTCACTGGGTGCCGCCGCTCCGCTCCGAGGAGCGGCGCTTCCTCTCGGAGAGGAACCCCTACGTCGCCGCAAACCCGGTGCGCCTGTTCCTGGCGCGTGAGCGTGGCGTGCCGGTGGGCCGCGTCGCCGCGACCGTGTGCAGCGCGCACAACGCGTACCACCACGAGCGAACGGGGTTCTTCGGCTTCTTCGAGTGCGATGGACGGGCGGTCACGGCACGCGCGCTGCTAGGCGCCGCCGCCCAGTACGTCCGCGACCACGGCATGCGGACCCTCCGCGGGCCGTTCAATTTCACGACCAACCACACGTGCGGCGTGCTCGTCGAAGGATTCGAAGGCCCCCCGATCATCGAGATGCCCTATCACCCGCCACACTACGGCGCGCTCCTCGAGGACGCTGGGCTCCGCAAGGCGAAGGACCTGTTCGCGCTCTGGCACGACATCGAACAGGGGAAGCCACAGCGACAAGCGCTCGCGGGGCTCGCGCGCGCCGCGCCCGCCGCGTACGCCGTGCGGGAGCTGCGGCGCTCGGGGCGAGGCTTCGCGGAGGACATGGACCGCTTCTACGACCTCTATCATCAGGCCTGGCGGGGAAACTGGGGCTTCGTCCCGGTCCCACGCGACGAGTTCGTCTACATCGGGAGGCGGATGCAGTCTCTCTTGAGGCCCGGGCTCTGCCACGTGGTCACGGTCCGGGGGGAGACGGCCGGGATGGTGATCAACCTCCCCGACTACAGCCCGGTGCTGTCCGCGCTCCGGGGCCGAGTGACGCCCGGGGGCGCCTTGCGGGCCTGGTGGGCGAGCCGTCGCGTCGACGCGAGCCGCTGCATCCTCGTCGGCGTGTACGATCGGTTCCGGGGAACGCCGGCCACCACCCTGCTCGTGCACCACCTGCTCGAGGGAGCGGCGCGAGCGGGGTACCGAGGCGTCGAGACCTCGTGGGTGCTGGAGGACAACGCCGCATGCCTTCGAGGCTTCGGGAAGCACGGGTTCGTGCCGTACCGGCGCTACCGGATCTACGAGCAGCCGGTGGCCTGAAGGGGGGCGCCATGTCCGTGCCACGTACAGGCGACGACTCCGTGCTGGTCACCGGCGCCAGCGGCTTCATCGGCCGGGCACTCGTCTCGGAGCTGATGCTCCAGGGGCGGAACGTCAGCGCACTGGTCCGGCGGCGCGAGCAGGCGATCGCGCTCGGTGCCCGGCCGGTGGTCGGCGATGTCACCGACCCCGACTCGCTCGTCGGGTTCGGCGCGTTCTCGGAGGTGTACCACCTGGCCGGCACGATCGCGGCGCGGAGCGCCGCCGAGTTCCAGCGCATCAACGCGGACGGGTGCTGCCACCTCTACCGCGCGCTGCGGCGCGCCCTCCGCCCTCCCCGGCGCATCGTCCACGTGAGCAGCATCGCGGCTGGTGGGCCGGCCGCAGACGCGACGCCTCGACGCGAGGACGATCCGGACGTACCCGTGTCGATTTACGGCCGCACCAAGCACGCCGGCGAGGAGGTCGCGCGCGCCTTCATGGGCGACATTCCACTCGTCATCCTCCGGCTGCCCGCCGTGTACGGCCCCGGGGACCGAAACCTGCTCCCCATCTTTCGCATGGCACGGCGCGGGCTCGTTCTGCGCCCGCCGGCGCAGCCCAAGCTCTTCAGCCTCGCCCACGTCGGCGACGTCGCGCGCATCCTGATCCGCGCCGCGGCGACGGAGTCGATCGTCGGCGGGCTCTACAACGTCGCCACCGGCTCGCCCGCGAGCTGGGACGAGCTCGTGGCCGAGATCGGCGCCGCCATGGGCCGCCGCCCGCGCCAGCTCTCGCTGGGCCGGCTGCCGTGGGTGGCGGCGGCCTACGCCAACGCGGGCCGCTGCTGGCTCGAGCGCGGAGCCCGCGTCGAGCTGCTCATCCCGCAGAAGCTCCCCGAGCTCTTCGAGCGCTACTGGCACGTGGATGGCGGGCGCCTGCAGTCGGCGCTGGGCCACGTCACGACGACGCCCCTGGCGCAGGGGCTCGCGCAAACGGCGGAGTGGTATCGCCAGCAGGGTTGGCTGCGATGAGGGCCCCCGTCGAGCCGTTGCCCGCCCCGGACCGCGAGGACTCCCTGGCCGCGCTTGGACGACTGGTCCCCCGTGCCCTGGGACCACTCTTCCTGGACAAGGCGGGACAGATCCTCCTCTCGACCGTCGTCCTCATCCTGCTCTGGGGCGCTCACGGACGATGCGAGCTCCTTCGCTTGGCGCTCCCAGGATGGACCGGCCCGGGAAGCGACCCGCGCGCGCGGTCGCGCTTCATCCCGTGGGTGCCGTGGGATCACGAGCTGATCTCGTTCGCGCTCGGCGCGTTGCTGCTCGTCGTGGTCCCGATGGCGCTCGTGAAGCTCGTCTTCCGCGAGCCCCTCGCAGCCTACGGCCTCGGGCTTCCGCCCGCTGGACGGCGGTGCGCGGCGCGATGGGTGTTCGCGCTGCTCCTCGTCCTGTCCCTGCCCGCGTTCTGGGCCTTCGCGCACGACCCCGAGTTCCAGCGGGTGTACCCCTTCTATCGCCGCTTCGCCGGCTGGGGGGAGTTCGCGGCCTACGAGGTGACGTACATCGCATTCTTCGTCGCGATCGAGTTCATCTTCCGGGGCTATCTCCTGTTCGGGCTGGCCGGGACTCCGCTCGGCCGCGCAGGATCTCGGTTCGCCGGACAGCGCGACCTTCCCGGCTTCGCGCTGCTCATCCAGATGCTTCCCTACACGGCCTGGCACCTCGGGAAGCCCACGGCGGAGCTCTGGGGGACGCTGTTCTGGGGGTTCGCGTCGGGCCTGGGCGCCTGGGCGGCGCGCTCGATCTGGCCCGTGGTCGCGGCCCACTGGCTGCTGAACGTCTTCATGGACGCCTTGATCTGGAGGGCGAATGGCGGGTGAGACGCAGCGTCGGGACGAGTCGAGGGGAGCAGCCCTGGTCGGAGCCGCGCTTCCCTCCGACCAGCACCCGGAGCCTGCCGTGGCGGGCGCGGCGCTGAAGGCGACCGTCATCGTGGGCGTCACCGCGCTCTGCATCGCCGCGATGCTCGCACTGGGGATGGGGTTCGGGCGCGAGGTCTGGCTCACGCGCGCGTTCGGCGTGACGCTGTTCGGGAGCGACGTCTACCTGGGGACGTGGTTCCTGTTCATGTGCATGCCCGTGGTCGGCTTCGGCGTGCCGTGCTTGGTGATCCGGCGCGTGTTTCGCGAGAAGCTCGAGGACTACGGTCTCACGCTCGGCGACTCCCGCCCAGGCGTGGTCGCGCTGCTCGCCGCAGTCCCCGCCCTGGTCACGCTACCGCTCATCTCGAGCGCCATCGGGACCGAGCACTACTACGACTACCTCCTCCTTCCGTCGTTCGTCGTCCCCTGGAAGATCGCCTTCCACCTCACGAGCTACGCGGCGTTCATCTTCGGGTACGAGTTCCTCATCCGCGGGTTCCTCCTCATCGGCCTCGCCCGCGCCTGGGGTGGGGATCGCAGGGCCCGCCTCGCCGCGCTCGCGGTATCGGCCGTGCTCGCGCCGCTGATCTTCATTGGGACGCCCCCGCTCGTGTTCGTGCTCTCGTTCGCGATCTTCGCCTGGATCGGCGGTCCCCTCGCGCTCCGCACGCGCAGCATCATGTACTTCGCGTTCATCGAGTGGACGCTCGGCATCTGGTCCGACGCGTGGGAGATCATCAAGCTCAACGCGCGGTTCCCTGGCTAGCGACGAGGCCGGGCGGACTGTCCATGCTCGACGTCTCTCCTCCCGAGGCGCGCACGACACGGGCGACCGTCCTGGATGTACCGGCGAACACCCAGCCCTCCCCGAACGTCTCACGTCACTTCGACCAGGCGGCCTCGCGCCGGCGCTCCTCGCAGATGGCGGCGATCCCGTCCTCGATGGTCGCGGCCTCGGCCGTCGAGGCGTCGTAGCGGACGCCGCTCGTGTTCACCCAGAGACGAACCCGGGCGTCGCTGTGGACCCGGTACGAGTGCCGCGTGAAGTTCTTGTGGACCCGGGCTCGGTACTCCCCCCAGCGCGGCGCGACCGCGGGGTTGAGCCTGAACCCGGTCAGATCGACCACCAGGTCCATCCGCCGGCCGGGGAAGTTCTTCTCGAAGTAGTCGGCCCATACCTGGTACCACGGCTCCAGGTCGGCCTCGGTCTCGATGTGCCAGCGGGACGTGGCGATGACCACGTCGTTCTCGGCGTCGTACTGGAAGTCGATGGTTCCGCTCATTGCGCGCTCTTTCTGTCGCTCGGCGACTCCCTCGTGCACGGGCTCCGTCCACCGTCAGCCGCGACCATCGAGCTCCACCAGCCAGGCCATCGCCAGGTCGGGATCGGTGAAGACACGAACCTCCACCCCGTTGCTCTTGTGCAGCTGCACGAAGCGACGCATGTTCATCTGCCCGACGACGACCTCGGGGAGCACCACCGCCCAGGACCTCCACCCCGCTCGCAGCGCCCGATCGCTCCACGCGGTCATGGACCACTCCGAGTCGGCGGCGTTGAGCGCACCGTTGTTCCTGTCGTCGGAGAGCCACTTGGTGGCTCCGTGCGTCTCCATCAGCTCGACGCCGGCCATCAGCGCCTCGCGGAACCGCTCGCCGTAGATGAACTTCTTGAACCTGTGGTGGACGATCCCGTGCTCGGGGTGCACCTGAACGGTGGCGAACTCGTTCTCGATGGCGACAATCGTGGGCATCCCTTCCCCTCGCTCGCTGGGCGCGGACGCGGCCTCGCAACACCCCGGCTGCAACGTCCACGCCAGGGCCGCACCAGCGGAGGTGGTTGGATTCCCTCCGTCCTCGGGCAGGTCGAGCACGACCCCAGGTCCCAGCAGGCGGCCCAGGCTCTGATCGATCCGGCATCGGCCTCGCCACGCTGCACCCCGACACCGGCCTGCGCGCGATGCGCGTCGCCGACGTGGACGGCGTCGTCATCGCCGGGCTACGGCGCCGGCGTGGGCTGGGAGGAGAACCCGTCCCGGCGAAGCGGCGATACGCACCTGGCTGCCGTTCGTGGCCCGGGCGCGCGTTTGCGGGAACCGTCAAGCGCGGCCCTCGGCACCATGCTACTGCTCGCCCGCCGAAGCCGGAGCGGGTTCATGACCACCATCTACGAGCAGATCCAGAACGCCATCGAGCTCGTCGAGGATCACCTGGGCGGGAGCCTCCGATGCGAGGAGATCGCCTCGATCTGCGGCATGTCCGAGCGGAGCTTCCACAACTACTTCGGCTGCGTCACGGGGTTCAGCTTCAAGCAGTACCTGATCAAGCGAAGGCTCTCGCGCGCGCTCGAGCTGTTGCTCGACGGGCGACTGCAGGTGGTCGAGATCGCCCTGGAGTCGGGCTACGAGACCCACGAGTCCTTCACCAGGGCCTTCAGGAAGGAGTTCGGCGTAGCGCCTGTGGACGTCAGGAACGACCCGCGGACGCGGATGGGGCTGCGGGCCACCGAGAAGCTACAACTGGTCAAGGAGATGTACATGGGAGTCCTCGTGAAGAAGCTGCCGGCCATGCAGGCGCTGTCCTTCAGCGCCTTCGTGCCGAGTCCAGAAGACACGGCGTTCGCGAAGATGTTCGCGTGGCTGAGCGAGAAGGGGCTCGACGCCGCGCCCCGCCGGGTGTTCGGCCACAACATCGACCGGGACGGACACTCGTCGAACGACCCGCAGAACCAGGGCTACAAGGTGCTGCTCTGCCTCGAAGACCTGCGGGGCATCGACACGGCCGGCGCGACGCGCGAGACCATCGACGCGGGCAACTTCGTCGTGACGGGCATCGAAGGCACCTGCGAGAACGATCCCTCCGGCGCGTGGATCACGGCCGGCTGGCGCAGGCTGGCCGACATGGTGAAAGACAAGAACTACCGGACCAAGCCGTCCGGCCGCTGGTTCGAGGAACACCTGGAGGCCTCGAGGCCCGGCTACATGCGGCTGGACCTGTACTCGGAGATCGAGTGATCGGGGAGCCCGCCGTCGCCGCGCGGTAGCCTGCTCGTCGGCAGGCCCTGGGAGCCGCATGACCAGCTCGGCTCATCCCCGCCGGCGGCTCGCACACAGCTCTCGGATTCGCTCGGCCTGCTTCGCGAACGAGCCGTAGATCGCCGGCTCGGCCTCGAAGAGAGCCTTGGTTGACCTACAGGTCGAGGGCGTCAGGGTGGCCGTCTACGATGCCGCGAGAATGGTCGCGGACTGCTTCAAGTTCCGGAACAAGATCGGCCTCGACGTCGCGATCGGGGCGGTCCGCGAGTTCCGGCGACGGCGGGGGAGCCTCGACCAGCTCTGGGACGCGGTCGGGCACATCGCCCGGTTCGTCCTTCCTCCCCTCCGCGCGGCCGCGACCTCCGGGGTCTTCGACCTGCACTGGCCGGCAGGAGACCCGTGGGGGAACACCCAGCGAGACGAACTCGGCCGCATCCGCCTCCCGAAGAAGAGCGGTGGCATGACGATTCAGACCCACTCGATCGAGCGAGCCGTCGCCGCGGCAGCGTTCTTTCGTCCGCACCTCGGCCCCGAGGTGGTCGCGATCCGGTGCCGCGTCGTGAACCGGCTCTTCGCGGCCCACGAAGGCGACGCAGAAGATCTCATGAAGGCACTCGACCAGAACGTCACGGTCATCGACCCGCGTGTGGCGGAGGCCGCTTTCGATCGCGACTTCGCCGGCGTCCGCACGATGGGGGACGCGGAGCGGGTCGCCGCGGAGAGACTGCGGCGGAGGCTCACGAGCAAGGATGACGTGCCGACGGTCGAGGACTTCCCGCTCGCGCCGGAGGAGGAGACCCCCGAGTTCCGCGATCTCGCGAACGCGCTCCGGTTCCGCGTCATCCGAGCCTTCGAGCACTGGAACGGGAACACGGACCTGACCCTGACGGCGATCATCGTCCGTACCGTCCAGCAGGAGCTGGGTCGCGGGTCGGCCTCGTGAGTCTGCCCTTCGAGATGCGACCGCCAGCGGAGCGCGACGCCCGATGAGCTCCGACCGCCGCCTTACGCTTTGCCTGACCCCGCACGGCCGCCTGACGACGATCGCGGCAGACGACGCGCCTACGCTCGAGCCGGAGCGCGCCCAGCGCCTCGAGCAGGCCTTCGCGCGAGGCTCCGGCCACGGTCTCCTCCTCCTGGGAGCCGCCGAGGTCGGAACAGTCTTGCCGCCCGTGTTCGGTTACTGGCGGGAGTTCGGCGCGCGCTTCGTGACGGCCCTCTGCACCAGCCAGGGCGCCGAGGGAACCGAGGAGCTCGCATCTCCTCCGCTCCCCGCCCCTCAGGAACTCGATGCGCTCGCCTCCGCCGCTCCGCTCATGGTCGGCGCCGAGTATCTCACGCCAGCGACCCTGGAGGTGCTCTGGGGGGAGCTCGGCGACGCCTTCGCCGAGGAGCGACGCGCGTCGAGAGTCAGCCTTCAGGACTTCCTGAGGAGCTTGAACCCCGCCTGGAACCTCGTCGGCCGCGTCCACTTCAACCTTGCGGAGAACCGCCACGACGAGGAAGCGCCGTTCGCGTTCCTGGCGACCTACACGAGCCGGCTCTCGGCCCACGGTAAGGCGCAACACCTTCCGCTGGGCCAGGCGCTTCGGGATTACGCCGGGGCCGCCAACAAGTCGCGCCTGCTGTCTCTGCTTCTTCCGGTGCAACGGGCTGCCGAGCGCTGCGGCTGGCTCAAGCAGATGGTGGACGGCGGCGAGATCTTCCACCCGCTCCGCTGGTCGCCCCAGGAGGCGTTCCGGTTCCTGGGCGACGTCGCTGCCCTCGAGCATGCCGGTGTCGTGGTCCGCGTGCCTGCCACGTGGCGCGCAGGCCGGCCCTCCCGCCCGATGGTCACGGGCACGGTAGGAGCCGGCGCCCCCTCGGCGCTCGGGAAGGACGCGCTGCTCGACTTCCGGGCCAGCGTCACCCTCGACGGCGAGGCGCTGACCGCAGCGGAGGTGAAAGCCCTGCTCGCCGGGACCAGCGGGCTGGCCTTCATCCGCGGCCGGTGGGTCGAGGTCGATCGCGAGCGGATCGACCGATCTCTGCGGCGATTCCAGGAGGCCGAGCGCCTCGCCCGCGAGGGCGGGCTGAGCTTCGCCGAGGCGATGCGGATGCTCTCCGGTGCCGACATCGCGCCGGCCGGCGAGGCGGCGCGCGTCGATCTCCAGTGGTCGCACGTCACCGCCGGGCCCTGGCTCGCGAAGGCGCTCGAGGGGCTGCGCTCGCCGGAGGGGCTCGCGAAGGTGGAGCCCGGCGCGGAGCTGCGCGGGACGCTGCGCCCCTATCAGCAGGTCGGTCTGCGATGGCTGCACCTCCTCTCGACTCTCGGGCTGGGCGCCTGCCTGGCCGACGACATGGGCCTCGGCAAGACGATCCAGGTGCTGTCGCTCCTGCTCGCCAGGCGCCGCGCGGGCAAAGACCGCCTGCCGAGTCTCCTCGTGGCGCCGGCCTCCCTCCTCGCCAACTGGACGGCCGAGATCGAGCGGTTCGCACCGAGCCTGAGAGCGCTCGTCGCCCATCCCTCCGCGACGCCGCCGGCCGAGCTCGAGGCCGTCACCGCCGAGGAGCTCTCGGCGACGGACCTCGTCCTCACGAGCTACGGCTCGCTGCTCCGGGTACCCTGGCTCGCGACGACTTCCTGGGACCTCGTGATCCTGGACGAGGCCCAGGCCATCAAGAACCCGGGAGCCAAGCAGACCAAGGCCGCCAAGAACCTCGCGGCCCGAAGCCGGATCGCCATGACCGGGACGCCCGTCGAGAACCGGCTTGGCGATCTCTGGTCGATCTTCGACTTCATCAATCCGGGCCTGCTCGGCTCGGCCAAGGAGTTCACGAGCTACTCCAAGCGGCTCGCCGCGGAGGCCGGCAACCCGTACGCGCCGCTCCGGGACCTCGTGCGGCCCTACATCCTGCGCCGGCTCAAGACGGACAAGACGGTCATCTCGGACCTCCCGGAGAAGACCGAGATGAAGGCGTTCTGCCAGCTCAGCCGGAAGCAGGCGGCGCTGTACCAGCAGGCGGTCGAGGAGCTGGCCCGAGATCTCGAGCGGGTGGAGGGCATGAAACGCCGCGGGCTCGTGCTCGCCTCGCTGATGCGGTTCAAGCAGATCTGCAACCACCCGTCGCAGTGGCTCGGCGACGGTGCCTGGGCCGAGGCGGACAGCGGCAAGTGGGCGCGGCTCCGCGAGATCGCGGAGGTGATCGCCGAAAGACAGGAGAAGGCGCTCGTCTTCACGCAGTTCCGCGAGGTGACGGCGCCCCTCGCCGCCTTCCTGGGCAGCGTCTTCGGACGGCCTGGTGTCGTCCTCCACGGCGAGACCGAGGTCAAGAAGCGGAAGGATCTGGTGAAGCAATTTCAGGAGGACGAGTCGGTCCCGTTCTTCGTGCTGTCCCTCAAGGCCGGCGGCTCGGGCCTCAACCTCACGGCCGCGTCGCACGTCGTGCACTTCGATCGCTGGTGGAACCCGGCGGTCGAGAACCAGGCCACGGACCGCGCTTTCCGCATTGGGCAGAAGAGGGACGTCCTCGTCCACAAGTTCGTCTGCAGGGGGACGGTCGAGGAGAAGATCGACGCCCTCATCGAGTCGAAGAAGCAGCTCTCCCGGGATCTGCTAGAAGGAGGCGGCGAGCTGAAGCTGACCGAGATGAAGGACGACGAGTTGCTCGAGCTCGTCTCCCTCGACCTCGCCGCGGCGATGAAGGAGTGAGGCATGTTCTACGATTGGCGGCCCTACGTCACCGCGGCAGAGCGCCGGCGCACGGCCGAGCGGGAGATGCAGCGGCTGCGGAAGAAGGGGCACCCGGTCTCGCCCGTGGTCGTCGAGGGCCGCACGATCGCTCGAACTTTTTGGGGGAAGTCGTGGTGCGACAACCTCGAACGCTACAGCGACTTCTCGAATCGCCTGCCGCGCGGGCGCACCTACGTGCGGAACGGCTCCGTGGTGGACCTGCAGGTGAACCCCGGCGATGTCTCGGCGATCGTCTCGGGCTCGGAGCTGTACCGGGTCGCGGTGAAGGTGGCATCGGTCCCCAAGGACCGCTGGGCTTCGATCCGCCGAGATTGCGCCGGCTCCATCGACTCGCTCATCGAGCTCCTGCAGGGGCGCTTCTCGAAGGGCGTCATGGAGCGCATCTGCCGGGAGAAGGCCGGTCTCTTCCCCTCCCCGGCCGAGATCGAGTTCTCGTGCAGCTGCCCCGACTGGGCCTCGATGTGCAAACACGTCGCGGCGGTGCTCTACGGGATCGGTGCGCGGCTCGACGAGAAGCCCGAGCTGCTCTTCAAGCTACGCGGCGTCGACGAGAAGGACCTGATCACCAAGGCCGGAAGCGGCCTCCCGCTGTCGAAGTCCGGACCGTCGCGGGACCGGGTCCTCGCAGCCGAGGGACTCTCCGAGCTCTTCGGCCTCGAGCTCGATGCGGGTGAGGATGTGGCAGCACCCAGAACGCGTGCAGCGCCTGAGCGGCGCGCTCGGTCGACCAGGGCCAACCCTGCCGCCGCGAAGCCCAACCGTGTCACCCGGCGGGCACGGCTCTCCCGCCGCGGCGGATCCAAGCAGCCGAGGGGGAAGAAGCGCGGGGCCCAGAGGGCCCAGCGCTAGGCAACGACCAAGAGAGGCATCACCGCCGCCGGCTCGATGGCCGCTCAGGTTCGCCGCCCCGTCTCCACGTGGTCCGCGAGCACGGAGCCGACCCGATCGGCGAGGATCATCTCGCAGCCGGGCACCGCCTTCGCGAAGTGGCGCGAGAGGCCGGTGATGGTGCCGCCCGAGCCTACGCCGCAGACCATCGCGTCGATCCGGCCCCCGAGCTGCTCGACGATCTCGGGCCCGGTGGTCGCCTCGTGCGCGGCCGGGTTGGCGGGGTTGGCGAACTGGTTGACGTAGAAGGCGCCCTCGTCGCGGGCGAACCGCTCGGCCAGGTCCTGGTAGTACTCCGGGTGACCCTTCTCCACGTCGGAGCGGGTGATGATGACCTCGCTCGGACACCCCTGATGCTCTACCGGATGTTTACAAGATGCGCCGGCACGCCGCGCGGCTGGACGGCGACCGCGGGCCCCGTGTCCCGCGATCGCCGTTCTGGGCCGCTAGAACTGGTGTTTCACGCCGAGGCCGACCGCGAGCGGATCGCCGCCGGCCGGGGTGTTGGGGCCGACCACGGCCTGGGAGCCACCGACCGGGAAGGTGTAGCGCGCGTTCTCGTCGTTCCAGATCTGCGCGTACTGCAGATACACCTGCGTGCTCTTCGCGAAGAAGTACGCCGCTCCGAGGGCGAGGTTGGAGGCGCCGTAGTCGTCCGTCTGGCCGTCCGCTCCGCCGACCAGGGTGGCATCGCCGGACTCCGCCTGCGAGTAGCGGGCACGGAGCTCCCACGCCTTGTAGCGGTGCTTGAGGTTCACCTGCCAGGCGTCGCGCTCGTACTTCTCGACGGCACCGGCCGGCGCGTCGTCCTGTTCCAGGGCGAGCCGCTCGTAGATGGCCCCCACGGTCGTTGCACCGGCCGCCCAGTCGAGCTGGTAGCCCGCGCCCACCCGCCAGGCGAAGTCGTTGGAGTGGGCGGCGGCCGTGGCGGTCCCGATGGTGTTCGCGGCGGTGGCACCGAAGGGGAAGGGGCCGGCCGCGACGCCGTTGATGCCGGCCAGCGCGAAGCCGTCTTTGTGGAGCTCGTAGGCGCCGATGACCGAGAGGCCGGCGAGATCGT
Source organism: Pseudomonadota bacterium (assembly GCA_023411405.1). Classification (GTDB taxonomy): domain Bacteria; phylum Myxococcota; class Myxococcia; order Myxococcales; family Anaeromyxobacteraceae; genus Anaeromyxobacter. The sequence continues at coordinate 37,117 of JAEYOU010000117.1, forward strand.
AGGCGACCGAGGCCGAGTAGAGGGTCGGGTCCTGCGTGCCGCTGGCGTTCTTGAACTCGTTCGTGGAGTACTGGAGCTTCAGGGACAGGCCGGCGACGACAGGAGAGTGGTAGGCGATGGAGTTGTTCGCCCGGACGTCGAAGCCGGTGACGGGGCTGGACGAACCGGTGGCCCAGCCGCTGCTGCGGTAATTGAAGCCAGGGCTGGAGAGGACGCCGGCGAAGCCATAGACGTCGGTCACCGTGAAGGGGTCGTCCACCTTGGTGGCGTAGATGGCGGTCTTGAACGGGGTGTCCCAGTTTCCGTAGAAGAGGGCGCCGTACTTGCCGGAGAAGCCGACGCGGCTGTTGCGGTTGCACAGGCTGGCGTTGTTGATCCCGTCGATGCTGGCGCCGGTCTCGCATTGGAACACGACCGCGAACCCGATCGGCAGATCGTACGAGCCGCGCAGGCCGATGTTCGAGGAGTCGATCGAGACCGCTCCCCGCCCCTTCACGTCGGCGCCGGTTGCCGTCGCCCCCTTGGCCTGCGTGAACTGACCGTTCACGTTGAAGGTGCCGTAGATGGCGAACGACGGCTTCGCCGGTGCCTCGCCCGTGGCCGGCTTCGGCGGTGGCTCGGTCGCCGCCGGGGTCGAGGGCTCCGCCGTCGAGGCTTGAGCCTCCACGCCGCGCGGCGCGAGGAGCGCCGCGAGGAGCAACAGCGTGCCGGCGCCGGCAAGGTAGGTAGATCGTCTCGTCATGTCGGGTTCCCTCTTCCCGGCCCGGCGAACGGGCAGCGGGGCGCTGGAGCGTGTGGCAGACGTATATCCGTTATGACGGATGCGCCGTCAAGCCCCAGAGGCCGCTTGACGACTCATCCGTTATAACGGATTCTCCGTTCAATGAGGCGCACGCGCGTGGGGCGCCGAAGCGCACCGCCTGGTACGAGCGCCACGCCGGCCCGTCCGCTATACCGGACGGGCATCCAGGAACAGAAAGGAACCCCATCCATGCACCCTCCCCGCGCCCGTCACCTCCTCAAGAGCCTGCTCCCGCCCGCTCTGCTCGCCGCCGTCATCGTCGGCGGCGCGCTGGTCGGAGGCGCTGGACCTGCCCGCGCCGCCGACAAGCCGGTCACGCTGCTCAATGTCTCGTACGATCCTACCCGCGAGTTCTACGACGCCGTGAACCCCGCCTTCGCGAAGGCCTGGAAGGCGAAGACCGGCCAGGACGTGACGTTCCGCCAGAGCCACGGCGGCTCGGGTTCCCAGGCGCGCGCCGTCGCAGACGGGCTCGAGGCCGACGTGGTGACGCTCGCCCTCGCATGGGACATCGACGCGCTCGCGGCGAAGGGCTTGGTGGATCCCGGCTGGCAGAAGCGGCTCCCCGACAACGCCGCGCCGTATACCTCGACCATCGTCTTCCTCGTCCGCAAGGGCAACCCGAAGGGCATCCGCGACTGGGACGACCTCGTGAAGCCAGGCGTCGAGGTCATCACCCCGAACCCGAAGACCTCGGGCGGCGCGCGCTGGAACTACCTCGCCGCCTGGGCCCACGCGCTCGCGAAGCCGGGCGGGAACGAAGCCAAGGCCCGCGCCTTCGTCCAGGAGCTGTACCGCCACGTGCCGGTGCTCGACTCCGGCGCCCGCGGCTCGACCATCAGCTTCGTCGAGCGCAGCATCGGCGACGTGCTCCTCGCCTGGGAGAACGAGGCGCTCCTCGCGGCGAACAAGCTGGGAAAGGGCAAGTTGGAGATCGTGACGCCCCGCGTATCCATCCTCGCCGAGCCGCCGGTCGCGGTCGTGGACAAGAACGTGGACCGCCGCGGCACGCGCGCGGTGGCAACCGCGTACCTCGAGTTCCTCTACACGCCCGAGGGCCAGGAGCTCGCGGCGAAGCACTACTACCGGCCGCGCGACGCGAAGATCGTGGCGAAGTTCGCGGCGTCGTTCCCGAAGGTGGAGCTGGTCACGGTGGACACGGTGTTCGGCGGGTGGAAGCAGGCGCAGGCCACCCACTTCGCCGACGGCGGCGTCTTCGATCAGCTCTACCAGCCCGGAAAGTGACGCGCGGGGAGCGCGAGGGCGGTCCCGAGGAACACGGGCCTCGGGATCGCTCTCGCGGCTCCCGCTTCGGTCGAGCTCGATCTCGCCCGGGAGGGGCCTCGGCGAGCTGGTCGCGCCGCGTGGTCCGCGAGCTCGCGGACGTCCTCGGCGCGGAGCTTCTCGGGGGCGATCGCGGCCCCGACTGCTCGTGCACACGGTCTCGGGGGTCCCCGGGGGACCTCCACCTCCAAGTCACGCCCCGCTGGGCACGCAAGGACAACGGCCCGGTCACCTCGTGGGCGACCGGGCCGTCGTGATGGTTGCGGGGGCGGGCCTTGGCGGACGGTCCACCTCCTGGTGGGCTACCGCCGTTCCCCCTGTACAGCTGAGCTTCCGCGTTGCTGTGAATCGACACTCGATGAGAACGACCCTCGGTCAGCCGCACGCGCACACCGAGGCCCCGAAGCCGGAGGGAGGTAGCGCGGGAGCCCGTCCTACAGCTTGCGATCACGCAGGCGACCGATCCACTCGAGGATCGTGCCGCGCTGAGGGCCAGGGTTCGTCCAGTTGAACATCGCGAAGAGCTCCTCCGCGAGGTCAGCGGCTACCTGCTCCCAGCCCGACGCGAGATCGGTGGTGTGGATGCGCTTCTCGATCTCGAAGTGATCCTCAACACACTTTCGGTCATCCCGGAACGGAACCCCGGGGTAAACGAGGGCGGCGAGTCGGCGCTCCTTCATCCGGTGCAGCGAGATCTGGATGAGCACCTCACCCTGATAGCTCACAGCTTGAAGCAGCCGGTGCGCGAAGAGGACAACTTCCCCGAGGGTGAGTATCGCGTTCACGAAGTCAAGAACGTTGCCGCCCTGTGACAACGACCCTGTCTCCTCCAGGATCACATGGATGTGTCCGAAGAGGAGCGTGCGAAAGAGCATCCACTGTTCTTTGAATCGACCTGCCTCCACCGACAGTTCTATGCGGTTGCTCGCGTTGACGGCTCGCGCCCCGAGTTCCGTCGGGAAGTCGAGACCGCGCAGCGAGACGCGGGAGCTCTCAACCGCAGTATGCAGGGCTGCGAAGTCCCGCGCCTGCGGCTTGGTCGGACCGACCGGCACGACCAAGACACTGAACGTCCCGCCTCCGTTCTTCGCGCGAAACGCCTCCTCGGCTTTCTGCCATACCGTCAACTCGGGGGCGAAGAGCGTCCGCCAACCCGGGTTCTCGGGTGGGCGTTCGCCGGCCATGACGCGGCGGATGCTGTGGAGCAGATCATCGGACTTCTTGGTCACGGCACGCGAGATGATGTCGCCCATCTCCGCCGGCCCAGCCAGTGCGGTAGCGGCCCCGCTCGTTCGGACGAAGATCTCGCCCGGCTTGAACATGGACGTCTTCTTCGTCTGGTTTGCGCCCGCCCGCACGCAGATGATGGGCGTGGACTCGAACTCAGCGACCTGGATGACGACGACAGGAGGTAGCTTCAGACGGTGTGTAAAGGCAGAAGGCGACGTAACCTTCCGAAGTCCGAAACCAAGGACCGGGTTGCAGCCCGGTCGGAAGGAGAGTCGCCGTGAGGAAGGATACGTCGGTGGGCGCCGAGGCGTCCATCGTGACCTGGGAGACGTTGGAGTCGTTCGTCAGGGTGAAGGTGCAGGCGTTCGTACAGGACCTTCTCGAGGAGGAGGTCACGGCGCTGCTGGGGCGCGGGAAGTCGGTGCGGCGTGACGCGGTGGACGCGGCGCCGGGCTACCGCAACGGCCACGGCAAGCCGAGGCGAGTCTCGATGCAGGGCGGCACGATCACCGTGCAGCGGCCTCGCGTTCGCGGCCTCGAGGAGCGGTTCGAGAGCCGGGTGCTGCCGTTGTTCGAGCGGCGTACGAAGGAGGTTGGCGAGATGCTGCCCGAGCTCTACCTGCACGGCCTTGCCGGCGGGGATTTCGAGCTCGCGCTGCGCGGGCTGCTCGGCGATGGCGCGCCGCTGTCGGCCTCGTCCATCGAGCGGCTCCGCGTGGAGACGATCCCCGCGGACCGCGGGCTGACGATCGTGGCGAGCGCGGGGATGCGCGGGATCTGGGCGCGGCCGGAAACTGGCTCCCGGGTCGCTCCGGCCTGAGGCTCGCGCTCGCTGGTGGATG
>JAEYOU010000224.1 GCA_023411405.1 Pseudomonadota bacterium
CCGGCGCGATCGGCCTCCCACACCAGCCGCAGCGTCCCCGGGAGCTGTTGCAGGATGACGCGGGCGCCTGCGAGGCGCTCCCGGAGCGTACCGGCGGGCGCGGGCGGGCTCTGGGGGCGGGGCGGCGACACGTCGGTGGGCAGTTGTAACCGCCGTGCGCGGCGGAGTCACGCGTCGGCCGCGGCGGGCGCGCCACGCCGCGCCCGCGGGGCGGCGGCGCTCTTTAATTCTCGGCCGTGGTGTCGTAGATCACGCTTCGACATGAGAGCCCCTGGCGACCTGAGCCTGCCCGAGCACCGCAGCGACGCGACCACGGCCACCGCCGCCGCGGAGTGGTCGATCGATCGCGCGGCGCAGCACTACAACGTGGCCGGCTGGGGCGCCGGCTTCTTCTCGGTCAACGAGAAGGGGCACATGGCGGTCCACCCCATGGGGCAGCCGGGTCCCACGATCGACCTGATGGACGTCGTCGAGGACATCCGCGAGCGGAAGATCGGGTTCCCGTGCCTCGTCCGGTTCCAGGACGTCCTGCGCGCGCGGGTGAAGCAGATCAACGAGGCCTTCGCCAAGGCCGTCGCGGAGATGGGCTACCCGGGGCGCTACTACGGCGTCTTCCCGGTGAAGGTGAACCAGATGCGCGAGGTGGTCGAGGAGATCCTCGACGCCGGCGCCCCGTACCACCACGGCCTGGAGGCGGGCTCGAAGGGCGAGCTCCTGATCGTGCTGGGGATGAACGCGGACCCGGAGGCCCTCACCGTCTGCAACGGCTACAAGGACGAGGAGTACCTGCGCCTGGCGCTGCTCGGCCGGAAGCTGGGGCGGAAGGTGCTCGTGGTCATCGAGAAGCTGGACGAGCTCCCACACCTGCTCCGGCTCGCGGAGGAGATGCAGGTCGAGCCGCTCGTCGGGCTCCGCTCCAAGCTCACGACGCGGGGCACCGGGAAGTGGGAGGGCTCGTCCGGCGACTTCGCGAAGTTCGGGCTCACGATCCCGGAGCTCATCCAGGCGGTCCACATCCTCAAGAACGCGGGGAAGGAGCAGTGCGCGAAGCTCCTCCACTTCCACGTGGGCTCGCAGCTCACCGAGATCCGGGTGGTGAAGGACGCGGTCAACGAGGGCGCGCGGGTCTACGCGAAGCTCCGGAAGATGGGGCTGCCCATCGAGTACTTCGACGTGGGCGGCGGCCTCGGCGTGGACTACGTCGGGACGCACTCGAACGGCTACAGCGCCTCCGTCAACTACACGATGGACGAGTACGTCGGCGACATCATCTACAACGTCCAGCGGATCTGCGTGAACGAGGGCGTGCCCGAGCCGCACATCGTCTCCGAGTCGGGACGCGCCGCGGTGGCGCACCACTCCTGCATCATCATGAACGTGTTCGGGCAGATCGAGATCGGATCGGCCGAGGAGATCGCCGCCGCCTCGGTCCCGCAGCCGAACGAGCCCAAGGTCGTCCGCGAGATGCGGGAGATCGTCTCCTCGATGACCCCGCGCAACCGCGCCGAGGCCTACCACGACGCCGCCGCCAAGAAGGAGGAGGCGCTCCAGATGTTCAAGCTCGGCATCCTCGGGCTCGAGGAGCGCGCGGTGGTGGAGAGCCTCTTCTGGAAGCTCGTCCGCGGGATCGCCGATCTCAACCGGGGCAAGAAGCGGCTCCCGCGGGAGACGAAGGACCTCGGGGACAAGATCGCCGATCAGTACATGGCCAACTTCTCGCTCTTCCAGAGCGCGCCGGACCACTGGGCCTTCGATCAGCTCTTCCCGATCGTGCCGCTCCACCGCCTCGGCGAGGCGCCGACGCGGGACACGACCATCGTGGACATCACCTGCGACTCGGACGGGAAGATCGACCGGTTCATCGAGGGGGACGGCGTCGACGAGACGCTGTCGCTCCACCCGCTCAAGCCCGGCGAGCCGTACTACCTGGGGATGTTCATGACCGGCGCCTACCAGGACATCATGGGCGACATGCACAACCTCTTCGGCCGGGTCCACGAGATCCACCTGTTCGTGGACGACGAGGATCCGGAGGACTTCTACATCGAGGAGGTCATCCCGGGGGACACGGTCGCGAAGGTGCTCTCGCGCGTGCAGTACGAGCCGGCCGACCTCTTCCGCAGGGTGAAGTCCGCCATCGACCAGAAGATCAAGGAGGGCGTGATCCGCCCGAAGGAGGGCGTCTCGCTCCAGGACTTCTACGAGTCGGTGATGCGCGGGTACACGTACCTGAGTGACTGAGCCCCCCCCAAAGGTGCTCGCCCGCGACGGAGGGTCCGTGCATCTTGTCGGCCCACCCAGCGAGGAGGCTTCCCTTTGTCCGGTGTCTACAAGAAGATCGAGATCGTCGGCACGTCCCCCGTCAGCTTCGCCGAGGCCACCCGCGCCGCGATCGAGGAGGCCTCGCGCACCGTTCGCAACATGAGCTGGTTCGAGGTCGCCGAGCAGCGCGGGTCGATCCGCGACGGGAAGGTCTCCGAGTTCCAGGTCACGCTCAAGGTCGGGTTCAAGGTCGAGGGGTAGCGCTCCGGGCCCGACCCCGTCCCCAGGTCCAGTCGGAGTAGACTCCCGCCATGAGCTCGGCGCCCGTCCTGGTCGTCGCCCCCGCCCGCGAGGCGCTCCTCTGGGAGGAGGCGCTCCGCGGCCGCAACCTGGAGCCGATCCGCGCGGATCGGAAGCGCGCCCGCGAGCAGGCCGCGCGGCAGGCGCCCGCGGTCGTGGTCGTCTCCGAGAAGCTGCCGTTCGTGGGAGGGCTGCGCGTCATCCGCGACCTGCGCCGCGACCCCGCCACCCGGGAGGCGCCGATCGTGCTCGTGGGCGTCCAGCCGATCACCACCACCCAGCGGCTCCGGCTCGGGGCGAGCGCGCCCGACGCGACGGTCCCGCGGGGGGCGAGCGCCGAGGCCGTCGCGGAGGCGGCGGCGGAGGCGGCACGGCGCGGGAAGCTCCCGCCGGTCGAGCTCACCCCGGCGCAGCAGGCGGGGATGAAGTATACGCGGCTCGGGACGGTGCTGATGATGCTGGGCGTGTTCCTCTCGCTCCCCGTCCAGCGCGCCGGCGGCCAGACGTCCGACCAGAGCTGGTTCCTCCTGCTCATCCCCCTGGGCGGCCTCGTCACCGACTTCGCGGCGGGGCGCGTGGACGGGCGGAGGAAGCTGCTCTCCTGGCAGGGCTGGGCGGCGATCGGCTTCATGGTGATCATCGCCCTCGGGATCGTCCTCGTGCCGCAGTTCTTCCGGCTCTAGGCGCGTGCTCGCTGCGTACGTGTCCGGCCACGGGTTCGGCCACCTCGTCCGCCTCTGCGAGGTGCTGCGCGAGGTGCGGGCGCGGGCGCCGGAGCTGCCGATCCTCCTCACCGGGACGGTCCCCGCGGCGCTCGTCCGGCGGGAGGTGCCCGGACCGGTCGAGCTCCGCGCCGAGGCCTGCGACGTGGGGCTCGCGCAGCGCGACGCGCTGGACATCGACGAGTCGGCGACCGTCGCGCGCTGCCGCGCCTTCGACGCCCGCTGGGAGGAGGTCGCGGCGCGCGAGGCCGCGGTGCTC
>JAEYOU010000307.1 GCA_023411405.1 Pseudomonadota bacterium
CACCTCGCCGCCGTCGCGGGCGACGAGCACCTCGCGCCCGGGCTCGAGGAAGCCCTCGAGGCCTTCCCAGGCGTCGGTGACCAGGCAGGCGCCCGCGCCGGCCGCCTCGAACACGCGCGTCGCCGGCGAGAAGCCGTACCGGGCCATGCTCTCGCGCGAGACGTTGAGCACCGCCAGCGCCGAGACGTTCCAGGCGTTGTGGTCGCCCGTCCCGACGTGGCCGACGTGGCGAACGTTGGCGGGGAGGGCGCGCGTCTCCCACCCGGCGCCGCCGAGCAGGAAGCGCCGGTCGGGCAGCGCCGCCGCCGCGCGCAGGAAGAACTCCTCCACCCGCGCCTCGCGGTCCGGGAGCCGGTTCCCGAGAAACGACAGGTCGGCCGCGAACCGCGGCTCCGGCGCGACCGGGTGGTGGGTGGCGGGATCGAGCGCGTTGTACACGGGCACGCAGGCGCGCGCGCCGAAGCCGCGGTACGCCCCCACCACCGGCTCTCCGCCGCCGTAGGTGAAGACGACGTCGTAGCGGGGGACGAGCGCCCGGAACGGATCGGCGGGATCCCGCTCCATCCGGTCGAGGGTCGCGGGCGCGTCCACGTCCCAGAACGCGACCCGGTTCCCGGGCCGGCGGAGCTCGAGCACCCGCCGCTCGAGGAGCGCGTCGTGCACGCCCACCCCGCTCGCCTTCACCACGAGGTCGGCTCGCGCCGCCTCCGCCAGCGCCCGCTCGAGCGCGGCGGGATCGGCGGGATCCCAGACCACCGACCGCGCGTACGGCGGGTCGGGGATGTCGCGGTGCCGCTGCCGGTCGTAGGCGTCCGGCTCGTAGAAGGTGAGCCGGTGCCCCCGCGCGTGGAGCGCGCGGGCGATGCCCCGGTAGTAGGTGGCGGCCCCGTTCCAGTAGGAGGAGACCAGGCTCGACGCGAAGAAGGCGATCTCGAGGAGGTCGGGCATGGGTGCGCGGGTGTGGTGCGGGGCTCGTCCTCGCCGAATCTATGCCCGTGAGCTCCTGCTTTGCAGGTCGTCCACGGAGGGGCGTGCTGCGGGGGCGTTCACTCCCCGGCAAGGGAGGTGCGCGGCCGGTCCTTCGGCCCGGCCCCCGTGCAAGCTCCCGGGATTGCAACGGGGAGCACCTGTTCCCACGTTTGGCCGGGGCCGACTTTCCGCCGGGGGCACGGAGCGGGGAGCGAGCGCCCGGAGCCCACCGGAATGGCGAGACCGCGGATCCTCATCACGGGCGGGGCAGGCTTCATCGGCTCGCACCTCGCCGATCACCTGCTCCGGCACGGGTACGCGGTCCGGGCGCTGGACGCGCTTTCACCTCAAGTGCACGGTCCGGATCAGGCCCGGCCCGGGTACCTCGACCCGGAGGTCGAGCTCCAGGTCGGTGACGTGCGGGACCCGGACGCGGTGCGGCGGGCGCTGGCGGGGGTCGACGCGGTCGTCCACCTCGCCGCGGCCGTCGGCGTCGGCCAGTCGATGTACGAGATCGAGCGGTACGTGAGCGTGAACGATCAGGGCACGGCGGTCCTGCTCCAGGCGCTCCTCGAGCGGCCCGTCGAGCGGCTCGTGGTCGCGTCCTCGATGAGCCTCTACGGCGAGGGGCTCTACCGCGACCGCGCGGGGCGCGAGGTCCCGGCGGAGCGCTCCCGGGAGCGCCTCCTCCGTCGCGACTGGGAGCCGGTCGACGCCGACGGCGGCCCGCTCGAGCCGGCGCCGACCCCGGAGCGGAAGCCGCCCGCGCTCGCCTCGGTCTACGCGCTCTCCAAGTTCGACCAGGAGCGGCTCTGCCTCCTCGCCGGCGAGGCCTACGGCTTCAAGGCGACGGCGCTCCGGTTCTTCAACGTCTACGGCACGCGCCAGGCGCTCTCGAACCCGTACACCGGCGTGCTCGCGATCTTCGCCGCGCGGTTCCTCAACGGGCGCGCACCGCTGGTGAATGAGGACGGGCGCCAGCGCCGCGACTTCGTGTCGGTGCACGACGTCGTCGAGGCCTGCCGGCTCGCGCTGACCGTGCCGCACGCCGCCGGGCAGGTCTTCAACGTGGGGAGCGGGAGGAGCATGAGCGTGCTCGAGGTCGCCGAGCGCCTGGCGGAGGCGCTGGGCCGCGAGGACCTCGCCCCGGAGGTGACGCAGCGCTACCGCGTGGGCGACATCCGGCACTGCTTCGCGGACATCACCAGGGCCCGCCAGCTCCTCGGGTACCAGCCGCGCGTCTCGCTCGAGGACGGCCTCGCGGAGCTCTCCGGGTGGCTCGCCGGGCAGATCGCGCACGACCGCGTGCAGGAAGCAGGCGCCGAGCTCGCGGCGCGGGGGCTCTCCCTGTGACGCCCTTGGAGCGGAGCCGCGGCGGCGCCGGCGCGCGCGGGCCCGTGCTCGTCACCGGCGGAGCCGGGTTCATCGGCGCCAACCTCTGCCACCGGCTCCTGTCGTCCGGGACGGAGGTGCGCGTCCTCGACGACCTCTCGCGCCGCGGCGCCGAGCGAAACCTGGCCTGGCTGGCCGCGGAGCACCGCGGCGGGCTCGAGCTCCTGCGCGGGGACGTCCGCGACCCGGCGCTGGTGGCCCGCGCGGTGGCGGGGACGTCGGCCGTGTTCCACCTCGCCGCCCAGGTCGCGGTGACCACCTCGCTCGTCGATCCGGTGCGGGACTTCGAGGTGAACGCGCGCGGGACGCTGGAGGTGCTCGAGGCGGTGCGGCGCCAGAGCCCGCCGCCCTTCCTGCTCTACACCTCGACGAACAAGGTCTACGGCGCCCTCGAGGACCTCGTCCTCGCGGACGCCGGGACGCGGTACGCCCCGGTCGATCCGGGGCGGCACCGCGGGATCTCCGAGGAGCGCGGGCTCGCGTTCCACTCTCCGTACGGCTGCTCGAAGGGCGCGGCGGAGCAGTACGTCCTCGACTGGTCGAAGACCTACGGCGTGCCCGCCACCGTGTTCCGGATGAGCTGCATCTACGGGACCCGGCAGCTCGGGAACGAGGACCAGGGCTGGGTGGCCCACTTCCTGTTCCAGGCGCTCGCCGGCCGGCCCATCGTGATCTACGGGGACGGCAAGCAGGTGCGCGACGTGCTCTGGATCGACGATCTGCTCGACGCCTTCCTGCTCGCGCGCGCGCGGCCGGCCGGGGTGGTGGGGCGCGCCTTCAACGTGGGAGGCGGGTCGCTCCACACGCTGAGCCTCGTCGAGCTGCTCGATCTCGTCGCGGAGCTGCACGGCGCGCGGCCCCCGGTGGTGCTCGAGGGCTGGCGGCGCGCCGACCAGCGCTGGTACGTGTCGGACACCTCGGCGCTCCGGGCGGCGATCGGGTGGTCGCCGCGGGTCTCGCCGCGCGACGGGGTGGCGCGGCTCCACCGGTGGGCGCGCGAGGAGCTGGGCGCGCGCGACGCGGTCCTCGAGGCGCCGGCGGAGGTCTCGCCGTGACGCAGGC
>JAEYOU010000309.1 GCA_023411405.1 Pseudomonadota bacterium
CCGGCTCTCCATTGCTATCCAGAACCGGCTCGCCCTTATCGTTGACGACAGGGACGTGAAGCAGCTTCGCATAGATCTTATCGACGAAGCCCTTCGTGAATTCCGAAAGCTGCCGCGCTCCAACGCGGGTGCCGTCCTTCAAAGTGTAGTCCGCGAAAAGGGCGAGGCCTCGATCGTAAAGGTCGCGCGTCTTGTGGTCGATTTCCTTCCACGCGAGGTGCGACTTGAAAACAGAAACCATCCAGTCAAACGACCCGGTCGTGACCGCAGGCGGAACCATGTCGGAGAGGCCGCGTGATCGCCAGCTATCGAAGGCGGGGAGCAATACCTTTTCGGCGCGCTCCACTGCCGAAGCATGGTCGGTACCGAGCGGCTCGTTTTCGAGCGTGCAGCCCTGTTCTTTCGCCCATGTGGGGATTTCGAAGAAGTATGCCCACTGACCGTTCTTCAAGGGCTTGCGTCGACAATAGCGGGGCAGTGGCAGGGCCGACCGCAGCGGTTTCATACCAGGCTCGCCAAATCCGGTTTGTTGGTTCTGTCGTCGCCCGTAGAACGCCCGGGCGCGATGAGGCTGTCAAGGATCACCTTCGCCCAAACCGGTTCCCTCGACCGTCCGGAGCCGCGAAATCCGGCAGGTGCCGGGGCTTCTCCGCGACAAACCGCGCGAGACAATTCCCTTGTGTCCGCATAATCCAGATATGCGGCCGTCATGCGCAAGCTCAACCGCATGCTGCCTGATGCTGAGAGAGAGTTGGCTGCAGCTCAGATGGAAGTAGCTCAAGAAGCCGCGAGCCGAATTGCTGCCCGCGCACCGGTCGGGGCTACCGGTGACTACAAAGAAAGCATCGAGGCCGATCGGATAGCGAACCGTCCCTATCAGGAATTCACCGGGATACGCAAGACGAAGGACAAAAACGCAACCGGCGTCTTTGCGAAATTCACCTGGCGATGGCTTGAATTTGGGACGGTCAAGACGGCGGCCCGCCCGCACATCTTTCCGACATGGCGCGCCTTTCGCAAAACGGCGCGCCGGAAGATGGCCAACGCGGTCAACAAAGCCGTTCGTAGGGCGAAATCCTGATGCCGTTGTCACCGTCTCTCGAATTGCAGGGTGCAATCGTTGATCGCCTCAAGGCTGACGTGGCATTGATCGGCCTGATCGCGGAACGCGTCTATGATCATGTGCCGCGCGGCAGTAATGGGGCCGTGACGGCGGATTTTCCGTTCGTCGGCATGGCTGATAGCCACGAACTACGGGACGATGTGCTGTGCCAGCATGGCTGGGAGATCATATTCAGTTTCGATGCCTGGTCGCGCAAGCCCGGTTTTGTCGAAGCGCGGCAGATTGTTCACGCGATGGTCGAGTCGCTTCACAATTGGGACGCGCCACTCCCGACGAATAGGCTGATCACGCTTCAGCATCGTCAGACGCGCATGTTCCGCGATCCCGATGGCTTGACCAGTCACGGCGTCGTCGAGTTCGTCGCGCACGTCACCGAGTAACCACCAGAAATCTCAACCTTGACCGTCCTGCAACCGCGGGACGCTTTGTCGTGAAAGGATGCTTCAATGTCTCAGCAGAAAGGCCGCTTGCTTCTCATCAAGATCGGCACCCCGGGATCTGTCGCCAATCTGTGCGGCATGAAAACCCGCAGCTTCAACCTGTCGGCCAACGAGGTCGACACAACCATGCCGGATTGCGTGAACCCCGGCGGGGCCGTGCAGAAAACGACGGAGCCGGGCATTGTCAGCCGAACGTTCACGGGCTCCGGCAAGTTCGTCTCGGGCGTGACGCAAGCGCTCCTGATGGGCCATGTTCGGGATGGAACGGTATTCTACGCAGAGGTGGTGGTCCCGGGTGATGGCACCTATGCAGGCTTCTGGATGGTGTCGAATTTTGAGCTTTCCGGTGAAGACGAAGGCACCATGGAATTCTCAGCCACGTTCTCGGCAGCCGGTCCTCTTGCGTTTACCGGTGAAGTCGCTGCACCGGTCAATGCATTGCTCCCGTCGATCGCTGGTGTCGCCCAGGTCGGCCAGACTCTCACGGTCAACGTCGGCAATTGGACCGGCGGCGCCATGGTCTTCACCTATCAGTGGAAGCTCGCCGGCGTCGATATCTCCGGTGCGACGAACGCCACTTACGATCCCGTCGTTGGCGATATCGGTGATCCGATCACGGTCACAGTCACCGCCACGAACAGCGCGGGCAGCGCTACCGCGACCAGCGGTGCGACCGCCGACGTGATCGCGGCTTAGTCATGGCACCGGCAACAAATGGCGCGCGGGGCGAGGTACCGCTCCGGGTCGGTTCGGTCGATCTGGTGATTGCGGCCGAGATGGGCAGGCTCGCCGCGGTCTCAACGGCGCTGGACTGCAAGTCCTTTGGTGATCTCTATCAGCGCCTGCTCGGCGTTGAGGTTGCCGCGACGATGGCGGGCATCCAGCACCTTGCGATCAAGGGTGATGGCGCCCGCGCGGTGATGGAGCTCACTCTCAGCGACTTTCCAGCCTGCGCCAAGGCATTTGCCGCGGCACTCGGTCATCATCTGAAGGATGCTGAGGGAAAAGCCGAAGCCGACGAAGAAGGCGCGCCGGCGATGACAACAAGCCCTTCCCCTTCCGTGACTGGCTGAAATCCGCCATCGGCCCGATGGGCTGGCGTCCGGCTGATTTCTGGTCGGTGACAATCACCGAGTTTTTCGACGCCGTGGACGTCTTCAACGAGATGCACGCGGACCCCGAGAAG